>JBBRUH010000342.1:0-6414 GCA_038248005.1 Cytophagales bacterium
GAAACAGTACAAGTTTTTGGTGGAATGGGTTACTCTGCTGATGCACCTGCAGAGCTTTGCTACCGTGACTCACGCATCAACCGAATCTTTGAAGGAACAAACGAAATCAACCGTATGCTCTCCATTGGTACTGTAGTAAAGCGTGCTATGAAAGGCGAACTCAATGCTATGAGTGCTATCCAAGATGTTCAGAAAGAACTTCAAAATGGTGAGCTTAAGCCTGCTCAGGCAAGTGATACTTTCTTTGAATACGAAAAAGCTTTAATTTCAAACCTTAAAAAAGCGACACTACTCATCACTGGAGCAGCTGTGCAGACTTTGCAAGCTAAATTTGCAGAAGAGCAAGAAGTTTCTATGAATCTAGCTGATATGATGATAGAAGTATATGCTGCCGAATCTGCTTTATTACGTACCGAAAAACTTATCGGAACTCGTGGTGAAGAAGCTTGTGCAAATCAAATAGACATGACTCGTATTTATTTACAAGATGCTGCTGATAAACTTTGGGTAGCTGGTAAAAATGCTTTGAGTGCCTTTACAGAAGGCAAGATGTATGTAGGTCTTGCAAGCACTTTGCAAAAACTTACTCAGACTCAACCCTTCAATGCTAAAGCTGCTCGTCGTCGTTTGGCTGATACGCTTAATAAAGAAGGCGCATACAAATTCTAATATCTTTATGATAGATAGATTTTAAAGTCTATTCTTTTACAAACCCCTTTTATCTTAAGATGAAGGGGGTTTTGTTTTTTTGTGTGCCACGCCATAATAATAGGGAGAAATATTCTTGCTAGATTTATTCTTTTAAAATATTACTCAAGATGAAATGGGGTGCATCTCATTTTGTCGCTTTATAAAAAATAGCTGAATACATGACATTTTATTGGAACACGGATTTGACGGATGAGTCACAGATAAAAATCCGTATGAATCTGCTAAATCTGTGTCATCTGTATTCCAAAAAAGCTAAACTTATTTTTTGTCATGTACTTAGAAAAAATAGTAACCAACTATTCTCAATAAAGTGCGTTTTTCAATTACATTTTAAGCAAAAACGACATTTTGAGATGCACCCATGAAATGATAGATAGTTACGAAAGTTTTTTTTACTCTAGGTCTTTTAGTATATTTATGAATCTAAAAACAATTACCTAAAACTAACATTAAATGACCTCACTATCCTCTAAATATATTCTTGCCCTAGACCAAGGCACTACTAGCTCGAGAGCTATTATTTTTAATCATCAAGGAAAAGTTATTGCCCTCAGCCAAAAAGAGTTCAAGCAATTTTACCCTAAAACAGGCTGGGTAGAGCATGACCCTGCCGAGATTTGGTCTTCACAAGCATCTGTAACCACAGAAGCACTTGCTAAAGCAAGACTAAGTGCAGCAGACATTGCAGCCATAGGCATTACCAATCAGAGAGAAACTACCATCGTCTGGGAGAAAGCTACGGGAAAACCCGTTTACAATGCCATCGTCTGGCAAGATAGACGTACTGCCTCTATCTGTGATGCACTTCAAGCCAAAGGATACGCAGAGAAAATTCGTGAAAAGACAGGTTTAGTCATTGATGCTTATTTTTCTGCTACCAAGATTCAATGGATTCTGGATAATGTAGAAGGAGCAAGGGCAAAAGCCGAAAAAGGAGAACTAGCCTTTGGTACGGTAGATAGCTGGCTTGTATGGCAATTTACCAATGGCAAAAAACACCTTACTGAGATTAGTAATGCTAGTCGTACCTTGCTTTTTAATATTCATACCTTAGAATGGGACAAAGAACTCTTAGAGATTTTTAATATTCCTGCTTCAATGCTTCCCGAAGTAAAATCTTCTAGTGAAATCTATGGGCATACCGAAAGCAATGCACTTCAAGCCAATATCCCAATAGCAGGGATTGCAGGTGATCAGCAAGCCGCTCTCTTTGGGCAGATGTGTACAGAAAAAGGCATGGTCAAAAATACTTATGGAACAGGCTGCTTTATGGTTCTTAACACTGGAGAAGAAGTCAAGACCTCCCAAAACAACTTACTTTCTACGATTGCATGGCAAATCAACGGAAAAACTACTTATGCTTTAGAGGGTAGTGTTTTTGTAGGAGGGGCTATTATTCAGTGGTTACGTGATGGGCTAGGAATCATTAAGACAGCCTCCGAAAGCCAAGCAATGGCAGAAAGTGTAGAAGACAATGGAGGGATTTATTTTGTGCCTGCACTCACAGGCTTAGGAGCACCTCATTGGGATCCGTATGCTCGTGGAGCGATTATGGGCATTACTCGCGGTACTACGGCTGCACACATCGTCAGGGCTGCCTTAGAGAGCATAGGCTTTCAGGTGAAGGATGTATTGAATGCAATGATAGCCGATACTGGCATTACTCCCAAAGAGTTGAGAGTGGATGGCGGAGCAGTAGCCAATGATTTGATGATGCAGTTTCAGGCAGATATTTTTGGTTTCGAAGTTACACGTCCTCAGATTCTAGAAACTACAGCACTTGGGGCAGCTTATCTTGCAGGGTTGGCTATAGGCTATTGGGAAAATATAGAAGAACTTAAGGAACAATGGCACATAGACAAAGTATTTACTCCAAAACTAGATAAAGAAAAAGTAGATGAACTCCAGCATAATTGGGAAAAAGCGCTTGACAGAGCAAAGGGCTGGGATAAATAAAGATATGATGGGAGAAGGATTAACTTAAGTGATGAGTTATCTTAGTAAAATTACGATAATCAGTTTTTATAACAAGATTAAATTACAAACTGATTTTGACCATCTACTTAATAAATTTGAGGCTGACACTGTGATATGAAATGCAAGGCTTTGAAGCCAATTATATAACAATTTAGCCATGTGATAAATTTATCATATAAAGAAAACAAAAAAAACTATCATGAATCGTAAACAAATGCTCGATAACTTAGAAGCCATGCAATCTCAAACTTGGGATGTAGTGGTCATAGGAGGAGGAGCGACAGGACTAGGAAGTGCACTCGAATCTGCTACTAGAGGATATAAAACATTGCTTTTAGAACAAGCTGATTTTGCTAAAGGAACTTCAAGCCGCAGCACCAAACTAGTGCATGGAGGAGTAAGGTATTTAGCACAAGGAGATATTGCTTTGGTCTTAGAAGCATTGCATGAGCGAGGCTTACTTCGCCAGAATGCTCCACACCTTGTTCGTAATCAAGAGTTTATTATTCCAAACTATGAATGGTGGGGAGGCCCTTTTTATACCATAGGGCTGAAAGTATATGATATGATGGCAGGGAGGCTTGGGCTAGGCCCCTCGGTACATATCTCTAAGAAGAAAACATTGGCAGCCATTCCTAATCTTAATCCCGATGGACTCAAAGGAGGAGTGATTTATTATGATGGACAGTTTGATGATGCCAGACTTGCCATTAACCTTGCCCAAACCTTTGTAGAAAATGGAGGGACGGCTCTTAACTATGTCAAGGTAACAGGCTTGACCAAATCAAGTGATGGATTAATCAATGGTATAAAAGCAAGGGATGTAGAAAATAATAAAGACTATGAAATCTCTGCAAAAGTAGTCATCAATGCTACTGGTGTATTTGTAGATAATGTCTTAAAGATGGATGACCCCAAAGCCAAGAATATCATTCGTCCCAGTCAAGGAGTACATATAGTCTTGGACAAAGATTTCTTGCAGGGAGATGCAGCCATTATGATTCCTAAGACAGATGATGGAAGGGTTCTCTTCGTAGTGCCTTGGCACGAAAAAGTAGTAGTAGGTACAACCGATACTCCCGTAAAAGAAGCCAGTTTAGAGCCTCGTGCCTTAGAAGAAGAAATAGATTTCATCTTAAACACCGCTAGTCGCTACCTCACCAAAGCTCCTACTCGCAAAGATGTGAGGAGTATTTTTGCAGGTTTGCGTCCATTGGCTGCTTCACAAGGAGATGATGACACCAGCACCAAAGAGATATCTAGAAATCATAAACTCATGGTTTCTCTTTCGGGTTTAGTAACCATTACTGGAGGTAAATGGACTACTTACCGTAAAATGGGTGAAGATACCATAGACAAAGCAGCACTAGTAGCAGGCTTGGAAGAGCGAAAATGTGTAACCAAGAATATGCCTATTCATGGCTATGTTGCTAATTTTGATGTACAGGATCCTCTACACTTTTATGGGTCAGATAAACAATCTTTGCTAAGACTCATCTCAGAGAATGACGCTTGGAATGAGAAACTACACCCAAACCTACCTTATCTCAAAGGAGAAGTAATATGGGCAGTTCGCCAAGAAATGGCTAGAACTGTAGAGGATGTGCTTGCCCGCCGCTTACGTGCTTTACTTTTAGATGCCAAAGCAAGTTTAGAAACAGCTGCTGAAGTAGCAAAACTGATGGCAGAAGAACTAGAAAAAGACCAAATGTGGCAAGAAGAACAAGTCAAACTCTATACTGAATTAGCAAACGGTTACTGGCTCAGCGATTTGAGTGAGGAATAAGAAAAATAAAATTAAAGTTATAGCAAATATCTTAAGTCATCATTTGAATGATTTGGAATATACTATATGAGTAGTAAGTTCAAGTTTATTATGGATTATTTTAAAACTTTCTTATAATATATCCGTAATTTATGTGTTAGAATGACGCCATAACTACTTTTTTTAAACCTACCAATCCTATAATATTTATTAAACTATCTTTTTTTTAATATCTTAAAATGCTTTCAAATATCATCAAGTTAGGGGTAAATAAGAATCACCCCGATTACCTAAATCAAAAAATCGTTATAACTAACTTTGTTTCACTTCTTCTTGGAGTACTGTCTATTCCTTTTTGTCTGTTTACTTATATTTTTTTTTATGAATTAATTTTTTTTCCTGTAGGTTTTTTCCTTTCTTGTGCCTTTGGACTGTTGCTTAATTATCTTGGTTTACATTATTTATCGAGGTTTTTAATTGTGAGCTCTTTAATTACATATTTTGCTATATACCAATCTTACTTAACACCTGATAATGAACCACTTAAGGCCCACATGATGACTCTCCAGTTGATTTTCTGGATGCTTCCGTGGCTGGTTTATTATTATAAAGAACAATTCTATTTAATTTCTTCTGTCATATTTACAGTAGTACTTACACTAGTGATGCCTTTTATGAATAATTTATTCACTTTAGAAGCCTCTGTTGAGGTTGTAGAAGGTATATTATTCGTTTATTTATGCTATATCAGTACTGCCATTGCGATTAGTGGGTCACTCTACTTTTTAATTTACCTGAATTATAGCTCAGAGAAAGAAAATAAAATATTGATAGATGCCTCTAACCATCAAAATCAAGAACTTTTAGAAAAAGAAAAAGAACTAAATCGATTTATTGTAGAAATCCAGCAAAAGAATAAAGAAGATAAACAGCGTCAATGGTCTTCAGAAGGGCAGGCTTCATTTGCTAAATTACTTCGTTCAGAGTTTACTAGTCAAGAGGCTAAATTTAGCCATATCATTTCTCACATAGCCAAATATGTCGAGATAGCTCAAGCTAGTATTTATACTATTAAAGAGACTAATCCACAAGAGATTATATTGAAGTTAGAAGGATTATATGGTGCAGATATAGCACAAATACAACAAGAAAAAATAAAAGCAGCAGAAGGGCTACTAGAACAGGTTTGTAAATCAAAAAATTATTTACTACTTGAGAAAATACCTAAGAATTATCTAAAAATCTCTCTTGGATTTGGAAAAGGATACGTTAAGAATTTATTAATAGTTCCTCTGATTTTTAATGAGGAAATATTTGGTGTGATTGAACTTGCCTCTTTTCATGCTTTTGAAGAGCATCACATAGATTTTCTTCAAAAAATAGGAGAGTCAATCGCCGCAAATATCTTATCCCAATTAAGAGCAATGTACCAGTAATTTATCGAGTAGTAAGAGTAAGATGTAATATTATTCCTTTTCTTGAATCAACTTCCCTTTTAAAAATATCGTAGAATAGAGCATAACTATTTTAATCTTAAAGTCCTAAGAATAAAGATAATGCAATCACAAACCCTACATACTTACTATTTAATCCTTCAAAAATTAGTCTTTTATGGCTGGTTGCTATCTTGTGTGATATTATTGACATTGATTTTCCTTCAGCCTAGTTTCTTTTCAAAAGAATTTATCGTTACCCTATTAGAACCTTTTGAAATGAAAATACTTTTGATTGTGTACTTTCTAATTTGCATCATCAGAGGGCTTTTTTTATTACCAAGTACTCCTTTTATATTGGCAGGGGTAGTAATTTTTTCAGGTCAAGAAGGAGCAGTTTTTGTGCTATCGCTCACTAGTATCTTAATTTCAGCGAGTTTAATTTATAGATTTTCGGAGTATCTAGGCTTGGAAGCCTATTTTGCACATAAATATCCTAAAAGAATCACTCAAATAGAATCAAAAATC
>JBBRUH010000343.1:0-6406 GCA_038248005.1 Cytophagales bacterium
AGTGCTATCCAGCCCCACTGCCCATCAGTCGCTTCTATCAGTGAAGCTTGCCCGAATACAGTAGCCCACGGAAAAAGAAAAACAATCTCTACCTCAAACAATATAAAGATAAGTGCAATCACATAGTACTGCACATTAAACTGTCCCCAAGCGCTTCCTACGGCATCTTCACCACATTCATAGGGGGTCAGTTTTTCATAATTAGGACGATGAGGACGCAATAGTGAAGAGGTCAATAGACCCAATGATACGAAGACTATCCCTCCTACTATAAAAAGTAAAATAATTCCAAACTCAGATATTTGTGTATTTTCCATTACTATCAATCAATTTTTTATTCTATTTCCTTGTCAGTATTTTAGTTAGTGAAGGTACTGACCAAAAGTTAAGATTTTGGTGAGGCACCAACATTTCCGAAGGTGGGACACTTTTCGAGGAGTTGAGAATAGTTTTGGCTCGTGAAGACACGAATCAAGGGTTAGGATTTGGAATTAAGAAGCGTTAAGCTATTCCAACTCCTTAAAACTCAAGTCTAAAACCAACTACGATGACATCATCAGTTTGCTTTTTATCTGTAGCCTTCCAATTATCAAATGTCTTACTGAGAGTTTCTTGCTGTTCTTCAAATGGTTTTTCGTGAATCTCCATAAACAAAGCTCGAAGCCTTGTAGTCATAAATTTACGGTCTTCTGGCCCTCCAAATTGGTCTGGAAATCCATCCGAAAACATATAAAAAGTAGTAGGCTTATCCACATGGATAATATGTTTCTTAAAAATACGCTGTGGCTCACGCTGCTCACCTCCGATAGGTGTACGATCACCTTTAATCTGGTGAATCTCACCCTCTTGGATATAGACCAATGCGTTTTTTGCTCCTGCAAACTCTACTACCTTACGATAAGGATCTACGACACAGAGTGCCATATCCATCCCGTCACGGTTAAAGGTTTCAGCTTGCTTGAGTGATTGACGAACGCGCAAATGAAGTTTATTCAGAATAATATCAGGGCTTGTAATGCCATCTGCATTCACGATTTGGTTAAGATGTGCATCTCCTACCAATGACATAAAAGCTCCAGGTACGCCATGCCCTGTACAGTCAATGGCAGCGATGAAGGTTTTACCATCTTTCTCTGTAAACCAATAAAAATCACCACTTACGATGTCTCTTGGTTTAAAATAAATAAACAGATTGGGTAAAGTCCTTTTAATCTGCTCTATTGGTGGTAACATTGCCTCTTGGATACGCTTGGCATAATTGATACTAGAGGTAATGTCTTTGTTAATTTGTTCTATAAAATCTTTAGCCTTTACTACTTCTGCCGTTCTTTCCTCTACCTTTTTCTCTAGGTTTTGGCGAAAAGACTCTATCTCCATGATGTCTGAATAAGAACGAAGACTGGTGGTGATGGTCGTAAAGAGTTTTTTATCCGTAAGCTCGGTTTTATTTTTATAATCATTGATGTCATACTTCAGGATTACCTCTTCTTCCGGTGCTTGTCCAGGCTGTCCAGTACGCATGATAATTCTAATGAAGTGATTGTCTAACTCATTTCGGATTTTTTGGACAGTCAGAAGTCCTGCGTCATGGGTTTCCATGACTACGTCTAAGAGTATTAGGGCTACGTCTTCATTGGCTTGAAGCATTTCTATTGCTTGTTTGCCTGTATAAGCGTGCAAAAATTTGAGTCTTTTCCCTTGATATTCATAATCCCCAAGAGCAAACTGTGTAACACTATGAATTTCTTCTTCATCATCTACAATCATGATGTTCCATGATTCTTTGGAAGCTTGGTTGGCTAGAGAATCATCCTCTTCTCCAAACAGAAGTTCATCATCATCTTCATCTGCAAATAAGAAATCATCATCATCCTCTTCATCTATCATGGCACTATCTTGTAGTTGTTGTTGGTTAATTGGTTTAAAATTTCAAAATTAGTTTTTCCTATTTAATACTTGATTAAAGGTTTTGTTTCTAATTCAGTAATAATAAGATTCTAAAATAGGTCTTCAGAAGCAAAAGTTCAAACTTTCAATATAATTTATTTAGTTTGCAATCACTTCTGGTAACTCTAACGGAAATTCAAATGTGAAATGTACTCCCTGACCAGGCTGGCTACGGACATTCATTTTACCTCCAAGCTTTTGGACAGTAAGGTTATAGACAATATTCATACCTAGGCCTGACCCTCCTCCTTCACGATTGGTCGTAAAAAATGGCTCATATAGCCTTTCTAATACTTCAGGAGTCATCCCATTGCCATTGTCAGAATAGTTAATGGTTACATGCTTGCTATTTTGTTGTGTTTTAATTTTAATGAGTCCGCTTTCTCTTCCTTTAAAAGCATGGATGAGTGAGTTCATCACTAGATTAGTGATGATTTGCGAAAATGGACCTGCAAAGCTTATGATTTCTATATCTTCCGAATCAAGTTCTATTTGATAAGGTCTGTTTTTAAACTCAGGCTTGAGAGATAAAATTGTTTCTTCGAGATAGGTTTTAAGATTAAATAACCTTCGGTTTTCACTTGTCTGCTCTACGGCAATGCTTTTAAAACTCTGTACTAGGTCAGCAGCTCTGCGTAGGTTGGTCATTAAAATTTTATTTCCTTCTTTGGCAGTCTCTAGGTAGTCTTTGACATCGCTTTTTTTCATCTTACCCTCTACAAAAAGCTTATCAAAACCATTGGTCTTGGTCTCTAGACGAGAAGCCGCTGTTACGCATACACCCACAGGAGTGTTGATTTCGTGGGCCACTCCTGCGACTAAACTTCCTAAGGCAGCCATTTTTTCTGATTCTACTAGTTGGGCTTGAGCTGCATTTAAGATTTCGTAAGTCTCTGCATTGGTGATTGCAATGGTAGTATAAGAAGCCAAGGTTTTAATCATATCTATATGACGGTGATTGTAAATATCCTCTTGTTTGTGATAGACCCCTATAGCTCCTATGACATTATCATCTCTAAAAAGTGGAAAATAAATCATAGAATTAAACACGGGATTAATAGAATAACTATCTAAGCCTTCAAACTGCTGTAAATCAGACTTTCTTCTAACCAGAATAGAGCGTTTGTGCTTAATACACCAAGCCGCAGGGTTAGTAGTATCATTGGTAGAGACACGAATCAGCGGTTTATTTCTTTGACTTTCATTGTTAAACTTGTATTCTATCTCTTGCTTTTCAGGGTGATATTCACAGACTCTAAATCCATCAGCGGGCATTATTTCATTGATATAGCCATATAAAGTATCAAAAATATCTTTAAAATTAAGACTAGAAGTAATGCTTTGACCTATTCTGCTTAGTATCGTAATGGTTTTATATGATTTTTGAAGCTCATTTTTTTGAACCTCTAATTCATCGGCTTGTTTACTGAGGTTATCTCTTTGGGTAAGTATTTCTTCTTGCTGTTGTTTAAGTTCTTCATTTTTTTCACCCATTTCTTGGTTTCGCATCTCTATCTCATGCTGCTGGAGCATGATGCTTCGGTTAAGGCGATTCATCTCTTGGTTACTTTTTAAGAGTTTTCCAGAATCTTCTTCTATTTTTTGTTTTTGCTTTTCTATTTCATTTTTTTGGGCATTGATTTCTTCATGTTTTTGGATGAGATTTTGTTTCTGCTTTTCAAGTAGGCTGTTGGCTTTGCGGGTTTGCATCACTCCTCTCACTAGCAATACTGCTAATAATGCCATTAGCCCCATTCCTACCATCAAAAAATAAATAAACCTAGACTGTGCAGCAGCTTGTGTTTCTAGTGCATTTTTGATGATATAAGCCTTGCTAAACTTCGTGTCTGTTTCTATGAATGACTCATTGGCGTAAGTGAGTGCTTCTGACTCATTGTTTTGGTCAAAATATACTTCTGAAATATGACTAGCCACCTCAGATGCCTTTTCTTTTTTACTATTTTTTTTATAGTAATCAAATGCATTTTTATAATATTTAAGAGAAGAATCTAGGTATTCAGATTTTACATAGGAAGTCTCTTGAAAAAAATGTCCGAAAAGCTCATAAGTCTTGTAGAGTTTATCAAGTTCTTTGCGAGAACGATAAATAGCAATTGCTTTATTAAAAGACTCCCTAACTTGATCTGCATTTTGATTTTCTTTATAACTTGTCAAAGCCCTATTTATATGTGCTTGACCTTCTCCTGATGGGTCTTGGATGTTGCGAGCATAGTCAATAGCAGCATCAGCCATTCGGAGAGCTTCCTTATTTTTACCTACCTTTCTGTATTCTTCTGAAAGTGCATTGAGCGTAGTGAGCCTTGCTTGCCCTGTACTTACTCTCAATCTTCCCAATAGGCTATCTAGCTGAATGCACTGGGCAGAAAGATGGGATGATAAACCAACGGATACAAAAATAAAGAGTGTTAGAAGTTTAGTCAGAAATTTTATAAAAGCCATATTGTCATTAATCTTACGATGATTCACATATTTCAAAACAAAACAAAATAAGACAAATCTCAATGATAAAGTTTAGTAATGTAAGTTTTTTTGAGTTTGAGAGGTTTAATAAAGTTTTTTTTGAGATACTTTCTCTAAAATAAACGCTTTTGTAAGAGAGAGGTTTTTACTTAAAATAAGGTATTTTGCTAAAAAATCACCACAAATAAATAAAGTTAAATATATAAAGATAATGCGAATTTATTTTATCCTTATATGTTTGCATTGCAGGGATAAGAAATAAGAAACTATTGCAAATAATCATCCTCGTTACCAAACCAAATTCTAATAAATGGGTTTGGATTAAGCAACATAAATCATAAATATAGTATATGAAATTATCTAATATTGGCTTTTTTTGTAGTATTGGGCTTTTTTTGGGCTTGTTTACTGCTTGTGAAAGCAACTCTTCAAACACTATAGAAGCTTCTCCTTATTTTAATCTTAAGGATTTTTTAGAAAATCAGGCTGTGATGCTTGATTCATTAAAACCTAGTGTAGAAAAAATTGCACTAGATGAGAAATCACCTACTCCAAAAAAATTCAAGGTAGATGACTGGAAAAGAGAATTACGGTTGTTTATTGAGACGAATATCAATCGTCCTGTTTATATTGGTCAATATAGTGTGGATAGCTCTAAAAGTAATCCCCAAAAGGTTATTTATAAGGCTAAAACCGATGATTTGTCTACTCGAAGTATTGAGATATTTTATAATCAAGATGCCAAACTTGACTCTATCAAGATTTTTTATAAAAAACAAAACTGGCTCTACGGCTCTGAAAGGGATGCTTTGCTTACTTTTGAGCAAAATGCAGCAAAGGAAAATCGCCTAAAAAATTATCGAGTGAAAGGTTTTCAATCTACTATTTTTGGTACTCGTCAAGATTATGAAGTAGTAAGCAAGGTCTTAAGTGATGATTTATAAATGATGAGTGATAAGTTGTCTTGGTAAGGTTCTGATAATCAGTTTTTATAACAACATTAAAGTATAAACTAATTTTGACCATCTACTTAATAAAACACCAAAAATAAACTAATCATTATTAGCCATTAAAACACTCATTATCAGATAATTAAGAACTTATAACTCACTTATAGCCTAGTAAACATTATTTTGCTTCTATTTTTCTTGAAGGGAATAAAAGACCGACTGATACATCTCCAAAAGCAAAGGAAGGATAATATCTGGATGAAAATTCTCTAGATAACATCGCCTTGCATTGGCACACATCTGATAATAAGCGTCAGGTGATAATTGAAATATTTTCTCTAAGGCTTGGCTGGCTTCTTCTATATTATGAACTACAAAACCTGCCTCATATTTTTCTATGTAATTATGGATAGGAATATAATGACTAATAATCACAGGTTTACCACAAGACAAAGCCTCTACGACACTATAGCTAAATCCCTCATAGCGAGATAATTGCATATAGACATAGCTTGCACTTAGATTTTGATACTTTAAGCTGTTTTCCAAAAAACCAAGAATAAAGACATCATTATCGATTCGAAGATTTTTCTTTTTTATAATTTTATTCACTTGTATAAGCTCATTTTGCTTACTAGGGCCTATGAGTTTTAGAGAGATTTCTTGGTTTGTTTTTCCTAAAAACTGAGAAAACGCCTCTAAAAGAAGATCTATCCCTTTCTGATAAATATCAAATCTTCCTATAAAACAAACCTGTTTCTCAGGATTGGCATACATTTTTAGAGTACTTTCTTCTTGGTCAAATATAAAATTATGGACTAACTTCGTTTGCTGATTTGAATAGGACTTAATATGTTTATTTCCTATTGAAGTAATAGCTTGAATAGCATGAGCGTGCCTCAGAATATATTTTTCTGTACTGTATAAAAGTATTTTTTTGAGAAACCATTTCTTTTTTAGACTTTCGGGGCTGTAAGAATCATGAGGGGTAAAGATATATGGAATACGCTTCTGAGTAAGATGATAAG
>JBBRUH010000344.1:0-6398 GCA_038248005.1 Cytophagales bacterium
GGTGTTACAAAGTAGGGGATTATTTGGATAAAGAAGTAGAGCAAATCGTCATAAAAAAACATGGCTATCGTGCAAAATCTGTCTTCAAACATGGGCTAGAATACATCTCAAATTGCTTACTAAATATGTACAGAAATAACTTTGATGAAATCCTGAGGGTTTTTGTCATGTAGTTAGAAATCCAATATAAAAACATTACAAACATAACACTATCGGAGTTAATTATATATGTATTGAAGAGTGTTTTATATAGATGATTATTTAAGGTGATGATTTTACTAAATTACTTATTACTGTGATTAAATACAGAACTCGAAAAACTCTTTTATTTGTTTATAGCGGATAATTTGTCAAATTGGGAAAAGCATGGAAACTGATTTTAGACAGAGCGAAGTACTGTCTATAAAAATAGAGAGTTATTTTAACAATCCAAAAATAATCAACTCTTTTTAGCATACTCTTAAATGAGAGGCTTCGTTGCTAATTTTTTTAAATAATTAATACTACTAGGCAAATTAAAGAGATATTATTGGAGTATTTTTGTTCACTATTAGCTTTTATTTTTTTGTGGACAGAACTAGTAGTATTGCAATAATGTAACTAAGGATTATCAAATGATTTCTTTTGATAAGTTTTAGTGTATATATGAATGATAAAAACTAACCAGACTTTACTTTCATAAAAAAAGAGTTCTAAAAATTTTAATTTATAACAGTATGGCTAAATTTGTCCGAATATTTTTAATATGGCTCTTTATGGATACCAAAGAAGTGATTGCAACGATTAAAAATATCCGAAAAGAAAGAAAAATGACCCAACTCACTCTTGCGACTGAATTGGGTATTTCGAAAGCACAATATTCACATTACGAAACCTATAAATCGTCAATGACTCTAGAAACATTTTTCAAAATTTTGGATATTTTTGAAATCGAAATTGAAGACTTTATCAAAATCAATAAGAATGATCTCAGTACTAAAGATATAGATGAGATAATTTTAATGCTCGAAAATTTAAAAGGAAAAATGTCAAATGTGAAATTAACTGTTCAATGATGTATTTTAGATAGGCTAACTATTTTTATTTAACCTTATTATGTCTAATCAGACCTTCTTGAACAACAGATGCGACAAGGATTCCATCCTGTGTGAATATATTGCCTCTGTTAAAACCTCGTGCATTAGAAGCACTTGGGCTGTCTAGTGCATACAATAGCCACTCATCTATCCGAAAATCACGGTGAAACCACATGGCATGGTCAAGGCTTGCCAAAAATAAATCATTCGGACCAAACAGGTCTCTATGTGGAAGTGTGGCTGTTCCTAATAAGTTATAATCAGAAGCATACGCCAAGATTTCTTGGTGAAGACGGACATTATCAGGTAATTTACCTTTTACCTTAATCCAGACATGGCGGAAAGGTCGAGTCTTTTGTGGGCTAAGTGGGTCATACTTTTCTACGGGTCTAAACTCTATTGGGCGTGGATGACTAAATTGCTTATAGACTTCTGGTATTTTGTCTTTGTATTGAGCAATAAACTCTTGGTCAGAAACCAACACGTCTGGTGAGGGTACATTAGGCATAGAAATTTGATGATCAAAACCTTCTTGTTTGCTTTGATAAGAAGCCGCCATGGTGAAAATAGGTCGTCCTTTTTGAATTGCTACTACTCGCCTTGTCGTAAAGCTCCCTCCATCACGTATTCTCTCTACATCATAAATTATAGGATAATCTATGTCTCCTGCCAGCAAAAAATAACCATGCATAGAATGTAAAATTCTATCCTCAGGCACTGTCTGTGAAGCAGCATGAACAGATTGTGCAAGTACTTGCCCCCCAAAGACACGTTTCCAAGGTGTACGGTAACTTTGTCCTCTAAAAATATTAATCTCAATTTGCTCTAAATTCAGCAAATCATTTAATTCTTCTACGGTTTCCATGGTAATTTTCTTTATGTTGGATTATTAATGTTTCAAAATTGCTAGATTTACTCGCAAACTCCAAACTTAGTTTTTATTTTTGGATTATAAGGATAAAATCTGTTCAATTTATATAGAAATTAAAACCTATGAAAACTCAATTTATTTATTTTTGGCTTATATTTTTACTCTTATCAGCTTGCCAGACAGAAACTGAAAATAGAGAATCTAAAGACTCTAATACTACTTCAGAAGATAGCTCAAGCTCGATACCTGCTTTTTATGCCGTGCCTACCTTGGATGACAATAATGTCTCAGAGCATCTCACCAAATATGGTGAAACTAACCCTGAGACTCAGATAGTCATGAAAACAGAGTATGGAGATATCACAATAGAGCTTTATAAAGAAACTCCACTGCACAGAGCTAACTTTATTTATCTTGCTAAGAAAGGCTTCTTTAATGGAGTTCCATTTTATAGAGTTATGAAAAACTTTATGATACAAGCAGGAGCAGGTAATTTTCCTGAGCGTGATGCCGTCAAAACCAAACTAGGCAATTACAGCATTCCAGATGAATTTAAGACTGATAAATATTTTCATATCAGAGGAGCAGTAGCAATGACGAAGCCTGAAAAGTTGAAAGAGGGTCAAGGTTCTACTCCTTATGACTTCTACATCGTACAAGGGCAAAAATATACTGAAGGGCAGCTCAACATCATCTCACAACGTGATAATATCAAATTTTCACCTGCTCAGATACAAGCCTATACAACTATAGGAGGAGCTCCCGAGCTAGACGGAAAACATACCGTATTTGGCAAAGTAGTAAAAGGAATGGAGATTGTAGATAAAATAGCAGCCCTTGAAGTTCGTGCCAAAGACCAAGCTCCCAAAAAATTAGTAGGGATAAAATTAGAGGTTTTATAACTGTGTGATGTGCAAAATAAACACCCCTCTGGCTTAAGCATGAGTGAAGCGGTGCTTGTGCCTATATATCTTGAAAGCGTCCGCTTTCTGCCGTAGGCGAATGTCTTTGAATTACTAAATTACTGAATAAAATAAAAATATTCTTAATTTACATTTTTATCAAACACTCCAACAAACTAACTCCCACACCTTCGGTGAGAAACGTATGCTTCAATTAATTTCTAGTACAAGCATAAGCGAAGTGGTGCTTGTACTAGGTGTGCTATCAAGGTCAAAATTAATATTCATATTCATATTAAATGCTATAATTATCTATTCCCCCCACAAATCCTTCAACTCTCTCTGAAAACCACCTGAGAGAATCGGGTAACGACACCAAGTTTTAGGGTCTAGGTTTTTATCATCTACATGGAAAGAAGGGGCATAGCGCTCTCTTTTCCATTGGTTTCTGCTCCAGAGTTTAAAGAATTTATCAGTCCACTGTCTAAGCTGAGCATCAGAATAATTGTCTTGGTACTTGGCTTTGAGCAATAAGAAACACTCTTTGGGTGGTTTTTTGTCTCTGATGGCGTGTTCTTCTATTTCATCTAAGATGTCATAAGGCATCAAATCACCTTCATCTGTTTGGTTAGAGGCTTGAGGGCGAAGCTCGGCAGTAGGTTGTTGGTCATTGACAAAACTCAATGCTGGGATTTTCAGTGCATTCTCTACTCCTTGGGTTTCCATCCAGCGAAGCCATTTTCTAAGAAAAGCCTTATCTATGCCCGCAATCGGGCTAAGTCCACCACTGGTATCACCATCCATCGTGGCATAACCCACGGCAGCTTCTGAGCGGTTACTGGTAGAAAGCAACAAGGCATTTTTAATATTGGCAAGCATCCAAACACTTGGTGAACGTACCCTCGCCTGTATGTTTTGCTTGGCGATATCGTCTTGCTCCCAAGTCAAAGGTCTGCCCAATGCTTCGGAGATAATTTTCTCATACTTTTCTATCAAATCACCCACATACAAGAAATCGTAAGTAGCGTGTAGGGCTTGAGCAAGCTGTTCGGCTGCATTGCGGGTGATGTCTCCACTATTATCAGAAGCCTGATAGGCACAAGTGATAAGTCGCTTGGCAAGAGATTCGGGAGTTTTGTGTTCTTTGATGTCAGAGATAAAGCCTAATTTATCTGTGAATGCTTCCCAACCAATACTTTTGATGCCTAAGTCTATCATCAAGCGGCAAAGTACAGATACTGCAGCAGAATCTGCCCCGCCACTGAGCGAAATCATGAACCCACGAGAATAACTTTTACGGAGGTAATCAAACAAAGCCAAAGACACAGCACGGGCAAACTCTTCTTCTTGTAGGGTAGAGGAAGTCTCCCATTCTTTGAGCACTGGTTTCTGAAATTCGGGTTGTATCTCAGGAAAATCAAAGTGAGAGAATAAGCAATAATCTTCATTGGCTGCTTTTTCAAAGGGAACTCTATTGGTAATCTGCACCAAACGATTGAGTTCTAAATCCATTACAGCCGTAGTCAGTTGCCAATCTTCAAAAGAAAGACGTTCACCTACTGCCATCATTTGCCCATTGGAGGCAATCATCGCTCCTCCATCAAAAATAAGTCTGCCCGATTCATTGCCTAAGAGATTGGCATAGACATAACCTACTCCAAAAGCTCTAGAGCCTTCTAACACAAATCGCTTGCGAATGTCTAGCTTATTAAATGCAAAATGACTTGCACTTGGGTTTAAGATTAAATCAATGCCTGATTCATACAAAAATCTTCCTGGGCGATTGGCTACCCAAGCATCTTCACAAATCTCAAAGCCTATTTTGACCCCACCAATATTAAAATAATAATCTCCTACGGGATATTTTTGCCCTGAGATTTCTATCCAGCTTGTTTCTCCTTGTTTCCAAGGCATGAACCAACGAGGCTCATAATAGACTCCACTGCCTGCCAAAAATCGCTTTGCCACAAAGCCGATAATCTTGCCATCTGATACCAGACAGACGGTATTGAAAAGTTTATTTTGAAGCACTAAAGGTAAGCCCAATGCTACAATGATTCCCTTGGTACTTGGGATAATTTCTTGCAAAACTTCTAGCGAAACTTGATGTAGGCTAGGGGCATAAAAAGCATCTTCACAGCCGTAGCCAGGGATGCACAGCTCAGGCAAGCAGAGGATGCTTACGCCTTGAGCTTTGGCTTCTGTGATAGAAGCAATGATGTTTTGTTTGTTGCCTTCCCAGTCTAGCGGGGTTTGGTTTAATACGGCAGCACCTACTTTGATAAATTTCATAGAGTCGCTATTTATGATTAAATGAAAAGCTAAAAATAATACTTCTTAAACGATTTGTAAGGCTAAGAAGGTTTTCTATCTGGAGAATAGATTATTGAGAGATTAAGTTATTGGGAGATTGATTATAGGTTATTTGGAGATTAAGTTATTGAGAGATTACCTAAATCAACCCATTCAACTATTTCTCCAATAGCTTCTCTAGTTCTTCAAATACATTTTTGGCAACGATTCTTTGTCCTTCAGCAGTAGGGTGTATTCCATCAGGTTGGTTCAGTTCAGGGATTCCTCCTACGTCTATCAGAAGAAAATCCATTAGATTTACCTCTTTTTCTTCAGCTACTTTGGGGAATATTTTCCTGAATGATTCTGTATAAGATTGCCCCATATTGGGAGGAGTCTCCATACCTGTCAAGAGGATTTTTGCTTTGGGATATTTTTTCCTAACCTTGTCAATGATGATTCCCAAGTTTTTTTCGGTTTCTTTTGTATCTATCCCTCTGAGCCCATCATTGCCTCCTAGCTCTAGCACAAAAACATCTAATTTTTGCTTCAAAATCCAATCTATCCGCTCAGCCCCTCCAGAAGTAGTTTCTCCACTTAGCCCTGCATTGACTATTTTATAAGGATAGTTAAGAGAGTCTAGCTTAAGCTGTATAAGTTGAGGAAAAGCTTCTTCGGGTTCTAAACCATATCCTGCGGTAAGGCTATTACCAAAAAACACAATTGTTTTTTGAGTATTTTCACTTTTATTTTCACTCTTTGATGAGCTATTTTGAATGTTTTTTAGAGAATCTTCTTGTGTAAAGTCATCACTTTTCTTTGTTTCATTTTGGCAAGATGAGAAAGTTACTATACAAAAAAGACTAGTGATAAAAGCGATATTTTGAATGTGCTTCATAAAGAAAAAAGGTCTATGTGAGTTATATGTTCAAATTAATGGTAGTACGCCGTTGCCTATGCAACGGCGAGGTGAGTGCTTCGTGAAGACACGAAGCACGGAAAACGAAAAATAATCTAATATACTGTTTTGGTTAAATAGTCGGATAAAACCTTGACGGATTTTGGTGAGACACCAAAATTTTCGAAGGTGAGACACCTTTCGAGGAGGTATATTTTCCGATAAAATTACCAAAATACAACACTAATATACTGTTTTGGTTAAATAGTCGGATAAAACCTTGATGGATTTTGGTGAGACACCAAAATTTTCGAAGGTGAGACACCTTTCGAGGAGTGTATCTCTCGACAAAATTACCA
>JBBRUH010000345.1:0-6395 GCA_038248005.1 Cytophagales bacterium
ATGCTCATCATAGAAGGAGAGACACTATCTCAACAGAGATTGAGATTTATCAAAAGTGAATAAATAACAAGTAAATACAAATCAAAAAGCCGAGTTAGATATTCTAATTCGGCTTTTTTTATTACACATTGAAAGTTTGATAAATTAATTATTATGAGATTTTCATAAGCTAATAACTAAGCTAGTTCTAATTTATAACCCAAACCAAAGAGCTAAATATTTTAAATCTTGTGTAATTGTATCTCTATCATCTTTTTTAGCTTTTTTGATAAATTTACGAAATATTTGCCATCAGTCCAAAATCTGGTATGAACTAAAAATAAAATACTTATAACTCATCTCTCATTTAGAAGCTTACCTGCATAGGTTTCTTATCTGATTTTTTACGGAATTTTAATTTATCAGTAAGGAGGTACATAATCGGCACAATCACCAAAGTAAGGAAAGTAGCGAAGGTAAGCCCGAAGATTACTGTCCAAGCCATTGGGCCAAAGAAAGATACATTGTCTCCTCCAAAATAAATATTAGGATCAAAATCAGAGAGCAACAATATAAAATCAATGTTAAAACCTGTAGCCAATGGCAAAAGCCCTAGTACCGTAGTGATGGCTGTTAGCAAAACAGGTCTTAAACGAGTTCTTCCTGCTTCTGCAATGCAAGCCAAAAACTCATCGTAAGGCAGACGGTCTTCTGGTTCTAAACCCAAATCTGCTTTGCGTCTTGAGCGAAGTAAATCGGTGTAGTCTATCAGTACGATGGCATTGTTTACAACCACACCCGCTAGTGAGATAATCCCGATGCCTGTCATCAAGATAACGAAATCCATACTAAAAATCACCAGCCCTAAGAATACGCCAATGGTAGAAAATAAAACCGAACACATAATCACTAAGGGTGCAGAAAGTGAGTTAAATTGAGTAACAATAATCAAGAACACCATAAACAAAGCAAGTAAAAAGGCACGGACTAAGAAATCACTTGATTCTTGTTGTTCTTCTTGCTCTCCCGTAAATTTCACCTGAAAACCTTCTGGAATCCCAAAAGACTCTACTAAGGTTTTCAATTGAGCCACGATTTCATTGGCATTGTACCCTTCTTTTACATTAGAAGATATAGAAATCACACGATTAAGATCTTTGCGTTTGATAGAGCCATACGAAGAATTGAACTCTAAATCAGCTACTGAAGAAATCGGGATTTGCTTATAATCTCCTTGCTCATTGATGGTGATGCTTTTGTTTTTGAGTGCTTCTATATCATAGCGTTGCTCATCTTTGAGGCGAAGCTGTATAGGATAATCATCCTTACCATCTTTAAACTTAGATACTTCTAAGCCAAAGAGAGCAGTCCGTAGTTCACTAGCGATAGATTGGCTAGAAAGTCCATTGAGGCGTGCTTTTTCTCTATCCACATCTACTAAAAGCTCAGGTTTACCTGTTTCTAAGTCTTGCTTGAGTTCTTCTACTCCAGGGATATTCGCTTCCTCAAGATAAGCCTCTAGTTTATCTGCAATACTAATGAGCTTATCATAATCTTCTCCGATTACTTCTATATTAATAGGTGCACCTAGCGGAGGGCCTGCTGCATCTTTATCAGCCGTAATCTGTACTCCAGCGTAGTTTTTGACTTCTTCTCGGATGATTTCTAAGATTTCGCTTGTATTTTGTCCTTCTCTATATTCAAATTCTTTAAAAGAAACCGTAATCTTAGCACGATTAGGAGTAACACCTTGCTGCGGGCCTTCATTGGGGTCAGTAGTACCTTCACCTACTTGAGCGATGACTGCATCAATCATATAGTTATAAGGCTTCATAAGTTTCAATATACGGTCTTCTATTTTTTTAGTAAGCCTATTGGTTTCCTCTATATCTGTTCCTACTGGTTTTTGGATAAATACATTGATATAGTTAGGTTCATTGTCAGGGAAAAACTCTATTTTTAGATTGCTTACACCTACAAGCCATATTGAGAAAATCAAGAGCAATACCGTACCTCCAAAAAAGAAATAGGGTCGCTTGCCAGCAAGGGCGTAATTGATGATTTTAGAATAGCTATTTTCAAGATAAGTTAAGCCTTTGCGTTGAAACCAATTGGCAGCAGGGGTCAGGGCAAACATATTGAGATACATAAAAGCACCTACTATCATCAGTAGATTGGCAATAGTATTGCTTCCTGTTATGTAAAAAGGAATACTCAATAAGATAAAAGCACCTGCGATGATAAGGTCTTTTCTAGTGATTTTTTTATCTTCTGTTTCAAGTTTTGCAAAGAGCATCGCAATGGCAGGATTGATCACCAAGGCCACAAATAAAGAGGCAGACAATACAACGATAAGTGTAATGGGTAGATATTTCATAAAATCGCCCAATAAGCCTTGCCAAAATGCCAAAGGCAAAAAGGCAGCTACAGTGGTGGCAGTAGAGGCAATGATAGGCCAAGCAATTTCACCTACCCCTTCTTTAATGGCTCTCTTAAGAGGTAGCCCTTCCTCTAGCATTCTGTAGATATTTTCTATCACTACGATTCCGTTATCTACAAGCATCCCTAGTGCTAAGATTAAAGAGAAAAGCACCATCATATTCATGGTGATACCCATCACATTTAGTACTATAAAAGAGATAAACATAGAAAGGGGAATGGCTATTCCTACAAACAAAGCACTTCTTAGCCCCATAAAAAACAAAAGAACCAAGACTACTAAAATTACACCTGAGATAATACTGTTCTCTAGGTTGCTTACCATATAGCGAATTTGACGGGATTGTTGGTTGGTCAATGAAATGTCTAAATCTTTGGGAAAGCGTTCTTTTTGAGCTTTTGCAATGATTGCTTGAATTTTGTCAGAGGCATCTAAGATATTTTTTCCGCTTCTCTTGACTACATTGAGTGAGACCACAGGAAGCTTGCTTGAGCGTGCATAGCTAGAAGGTTCTTCAAAAGTATCCTTCACTTGAGCCACATCACGCAGATAGACAGGGTTTCCTTTTTCTGATTTGATAACCACATTACGGATTTCGTCCATGTCTTTAAACTCGCCTACAACACGGATAGAGCGGCGATATTCTCCTTCTTTGATGTTACCTCCTGAGATGGTTACGTTTTCGCTGGCGATGGCTTGGGCAATGTCTCCAAAACTCACATTGCGGGCTTCCATTTTATAGAGGTCAGCATCTATGCGAACTTCTTTTTCTAAAGCTCCTCTGATGTCTGCATAAGAGATTTCGGGTAATTTTTCTATCTCATCTTGAAGGTATTCAGCATAGGCTTTGAGTTGGTTGATTTCGTATTTACCTGATACATTGATGACCACAATCGGAATCTCAGAGAGTTTAACCTCAAATACCTGTGGGTCTTGATCTAGGTCAGTAGGTAATTCGCTTTTGGCTTTGTCCACACCATCTTTTACATCTTGCAAGGCACGGCTAATATCCACCCCCGTATTAAACTCTACAACGATAGTAGAGTAGTCTTGTATAGAAGTAGAGTTAACTTTTTTGACATTGCTGACCGACTTGAGTTCCTTTTCTATGGGTCTGCTAATGAGATTTTCCATATCTACGGGGGAGTTGCCAGGATACGCCGTTCCTACATAAATTTTAGTAATAACTACCTCAGGAAAACTTTCCTTAGGCATCGTAATATAGGCAAGAACTCCGAAGACAGCAATGATTAAAGATAGGATAATTACACTCGTTCGGTTATCTACTGCCATTGAGGTAAGTCCAAATTCTTTGGTAATAAGTTTATTTGGTTTCTTTGTCATGAGTAAAATTTTTTTTTGATAAATCTTAGTTTAGTAAAGAACTGTAATTAGATAAAGTGAAATATTATTTTAGGTAAAATGTTTATTATCAGCTAATTATGACCTAATAACTAATATCTTACTTAGCATTGGCAAGCTTAGAAGCTCTTTCGTCTTCTATTACTTTCAGTACTTCACCATCTACTACTTCACGGAAACCATCATTGATAAGTGTTTCATCCCCCTTTAATCCTTTTAAGATTTCAGTTTGATTATTATATGTTTTTCCTCTGGTTACATAGATTTTTTTGGCACTTGTTTTCTTATCTTTTGAGGTAATGATGAAGATATAATCACCTATTTTATCTCTTTGAATCAAGTTGGTAGTTACGATGACAGCCTCTGATTTGGTGTAATCTTTTAGTTTTACTTTAGCAAGTAGGTCTGGCTTTAAGTTACGGTCAGGGTTGCTTAGTTTTACCTCTATCATAAAAGTTCGGTTTTCAGCATTGATGGTTTCACCGATGCGAGTAATAGGAGCTTCTATTTCTTTTTTCAAAGAAGGAAACTCTATTTTCACTTTATCACCTACTTTCACATCTCCAAGATAAGATTCAGAAACCTCTGCCAATACATTGACTTGATTGGTACTTACTAGGCGTAAAAGAGGTGAGCCAGGGCCTGCATTTTGTCCACGTCTTGCCATAATTTTATCTACTATTCCACTAAAAGGAGCATAGGTATTAGACAAACCTGCTTGCGTACCAAGTGTATTGAGCTGTCTTTTGATTGCTTCTACATTATTTTTGGCTTCTAAATATTGAATCTCAGTGCCAATTTTTTGCTCCCAAAGATTTTTTCTTTTTTGAAATACAATTTCAGCCAAGTCAAGCCTTGTTTGAGCCTCTGCTATTTGGCTACTCACCACTTCTGAACCTTGTGCTATGAGGAGTTGCCCTTGTGCTACAAACTGCCCTTCTTCTACAGGCATAGAGCGTATAATCCCATTGGTTTCAGAAGAGATGATGATATTTTTCTCTGACTCTACAGTACCTTGAACTTCTAAATAACTTGCAAAAGATTGTTTTTTAAGCTTGATGGCAGTTACTAGGGTAGCATCTTCACGAGTCATTTTAAAATTAGGGTCTAAGCCCTGAATTTCTTTTTCAAGTACTCTTACATCAGCACTAATTTGATCTAATTGCTTCTTCTTTTCTTTGAGAGTCGCTTTTTTATCTTCGAGGTCATTTTGATTTCCCCCTCCGCAAGCACTCAAGAAGACAATCAATGTCAAGATTAAAAAGTAAGTTAATTTTTTCATAGTAATAATTTCTTATTGTTGATGGTTATATCTTTGGTTATAAGTTTTCAAAAAAGGGATTAATTGTCAAAATTCCCTAAGGCTCTGTCAAGGTCTATCTTGCGAATCAAAGCCTCATAAAGGGTTGCAAAATAATTCGTCTCTGCTTCTTTATAATCAGCTTCTGCATTGACCACTTCTAGGTTAGAACCTACGCCATTTTGATATTTAATCTTAGTAACTCTTGTTACTTCTTTGGCAAGTTCCATGTTTCTTTGTTGGTTTTGGAGGGTTAAGACGCTTTGAGCAAAGTTAGTTTGTGCTTGTGCTACTTGAAAATCAGTACTACGCTCAAACTGACTCATTTGCAAGTATATTTTGTCTAATTCTATCTGGGTTTTGGCGAAAGTATGTTTGCGTTTGAAACCATCAAAAATAGGGATTCTTAGATTGATGCCATAATATCCAAAGCCGAACCAGTTTTGATTAAAATTCCAAAAATTACCAAAGGAATTCACTCCAGTATTACTACCATACGCTACTACACCTGATAAACGTGGATAATACAAGGACTTCTGATACTTAAAATTAATTTCTTGTAAGGATTTTTGTTTTTCAAAAAGCTGGTATTCAATCCTAGATTTAGGGTTAGAGATTGAGCCAGCATAATCATTTGAACTAAGTTCTATTTCTTTAATAGAACCACTCAGAATAAGCGAATCACGGACGGGCATTCCCATTTGGTATTGTAGAATCTGCTTTGCTAGAGTAACTGTTCCGTATGCTTTTTGGCGTTCTACCATGATGTTGTTATAAGCTACTTCTATTCTTTGCACCTCTAAAAGTTCGGCGAAACCATTTTGATACAAGGCTCTAGTTTCACGCAAAAGAGTATCTAGCCTTTGGTAGTTTTGATCTATCAAGCCAATGCGTTCACGACTGACAAGCACACCATAGTAAGCCTTAGAAACGGCTGCTTTGATATCTACTTTGCTAAATTGTACTTGAGTTTGCTGTAAATCTACATATTCTCTTGCTGCCCTTACCCCCAATAAATAAGAGAAGTCAAAGATTAACTGTTCTAATTGTACAACAGCATTCCCAGAATACTTGGGCTGAAATTGCACGGGTATAAACAGACCTTCAGGAGCAGTATTATCAAATAAGAAAGCAGGAACGAATGAACGTTGAATCTTAAAATTATCTTGAAAGTTTGCACTCGCATCAATCTGAGGCAGACCCGTAGATAGTTTTTCTCCTACTTCTGCCTGAGCCGTGCGGACATTCATCTGGGCTAGTTTTACGCTTTCTTGGTTACGGATAGCGTAACTAATACAGCCTTGTAGGTCATAA
>JBBRUH010000346.1:0-6395 GCA_038248005.1 Cytophagales bacterium
ACCCTTTTTAGTCCAGAAGATTTGTTCTCTTACCATTGAGCCTAGTTCAATATTCTTACTTTGTGCGTGAGTGTTACTCACGCACAAATAATGTTTGTCTTCAATAAATTCATCCTTGTTTTTACTTTTATGGTATCTTATTGTTGATTCGTCCACTCCATAGGCTTCAGCCACGAGTTTAGTTTCCATAAGCCACATCTGGTCTTACATAGATGGTAAGTTCTTTAAATCGAGTTTCAATTAAGAGTTGTTGTTGTTGGTTATTTTCCATAAAATTTAATTTCCGTAAATATATACATATTTGTATAAAAAATCATAAAAAGTTTAATTCTTTTTCCTTAATTCTTCAAAAAGTTTGGAGAAAGCAAAACTTGTTAGTTTGTTAATTTTCTTTGTATTTGTTTCCCATTCAGAAATTCTTGTTTGCTCTGTACCAATTTTATCTGCTAATTCTTTTTGAGTCAATCCGTATTTCTTTCTAAGTTCTTTGAGTTTTTCTCCTGTGAATTGTTCTTTTTCTTCGCTCATGATGTGTTTTTTTGTAAAGGTATATTTTTCAGTAGAATTGCTCAAGAGATTGTGATAAGTTTTGCTTCTTAATATTTTCCCAAAAAAAATCCCTCTCATACTGAATGTATGGAGGGAGTCTATTTAACTAATTAAGTTTGGAAAATTCTAGAAGAATCCCATTGGTTTTTTGTCATAAGATATCAGCATGTTTTTGGTTTGCTGATAGTGATCAAGCATCATTTTATGATTTTCACGTCCGATACCTGATTTTTTATAGCCACCAAATGAAGCATGAGCAGGATATAAGTGATAGCAATTCACCCAAACTCTACCTGCCTGGATGGCACGAGCCATGTTGTATGCTTGGTGTGTATCTCTTGTCCAGACACCTGCACCTAGCCCGTAAAGAGTATCATTGGCTATTTCTAATGCTTCGGCTTCATCTTTAAAGGTTGTAACCGAAAGCACAGGACCAAAAATTTCTTCTTGGAAGATACGCATTTTATTATGTCCTTTAAACATAGTCGGTGTGATATAGTATCCACCATCATTGCTCATTTCGTGAGATTCTCCTCCTATTAGTACTTCTGCACCTTCTTGTCTGCCGATGTCTAGGTAGTTTAAGATTTTTTCATATTGGTCTTTAGAGGCTTGTGCACCCATAGAAACTGTATCATCTAGTGGATTTCCTACTTTGATGGCTTTGACACGCTCTGTGACTCTTGCTATAAATTCATCATAAATAGACTCTTGGACGAGCATACGAGAAGGACAAGTACAAACTTCGCCTTGGTTAAGGGCAAACATCACAGCACCTTCTATGGCTTTGTCTAAGAATTCATCATCGGCAGCCATTACGCTCTCAAAGAATATATTAGGAGATTTACCACCTAGCTCTAAGGTTACAGGAATGATATTTTCAGAAGCATATTGCATAATCAAACGTCCTGTGGTAGTCTCACCAGTGAAGGCAATCTTAGCAATTCTATCAGAAGATGCCAAAGGCTTGCCAGCTTCTATTCCAAATCCATTGACGACATTGACTACACCTGCAGGGATGATATCTTGGAGCATTTCCATCAATACCAAGATAGAAGCAGGAGTCTGCTCAGCAGGTTTTAGCACAACACAGTTACCTGCGGCTAAGGCTGGAGCTAGTTTCCATACTGCCATTAGGATAGGGAAATTCCAAGGGATAATTTGCCCTACTACACCTAGAGGCTCTTTGAGTTGGATAGATACTGTAGTAGCGTCTATCTCAGAGATACTGCCTTCTTCGGCACGAATACAACCTGCAAAATAACGGAAGTGATCAATAGCAAGAGGAATATCAGCTGCCATAGTTTCTCTGATGGCTTGTCCATTTTCCCAACACTCTACTTTGGCAAGTTCCATAAGGTTGGCTTCCATTACATCAGCAATTTTATTGAGCATAATGGCTCGGGCAGTGGGAGTCGTTTTGGTCCAAGTCTTAGCAGCTTCGTGGGCGGCATCTAAGGCTAGTTCTATATCTTCTTTGGTGGAGCGAGCCACCATCGTAAAGGTTTTTCCATCAGCAGGAGAAGGGTTTTCAAAATATTGTCCTTTTACTGGTGCTACCCATTTACCGCCTATAAAGTTTTCGTATTTCTCTTTAAACTTTGGTCTATCATGAATCATGTTCTGAGTTGTTTATTGGGTTGTGAAATTTATTTAATTATTTGTGATTACAATATTATTAGTTTATTTTTAGATTAAATTGCACAATATCCTCAATACATAGCATTAAAATCTCAAAATTATGCAACAAGTACATTTCTCTACTTCTCCTCAACCCATTCAAAACCTTATCGTGCGTACTCACCAACACCAACCATTAGATAAAATGGTGGAAAATCGCACAGTGTATGGAAGTGAAAAAGCGGAGCTTAATATCTATGAAACCTTCGAAAAAGCCTCTTTGGTGGAGCTACAATTTAACCATTCGGTGGTGGTAGGGATGATAGAAGGTAAAAAAGTAATGCACTTTAATGGACAGTCTCCATTGAATTTTTTACCCAACGAAACAATGATTCTGCGTCCCAATGAAACCATGAAAATTGATTTTCCAGAGGCCTCTGACAAAACACCTACTCGCTGTCTTGCCTTGCTCATCTCTGATGACCTTATCACCGAAACGGTAGCCGAACATTTTGAGCAGTTGAATAAATATGAAAACTGGGATGAATCACAGGAGCTAGGAAATTATTCTATTTTGCGAAGCCCAAATATCACACAAAATATCCATCGCTTGGTACAGCTTTTTTTAGAAAATAATCAATATTCAAAACCTACTTTTATTGATTATAGCCTTAAAGAGTTAATTATTAGAGTATTACAAACAGAGGCTAAAAGTTTACTTCTCAATCCTTGTGCTAAAAATGATCCCAGACATCGCTTCACGGAAGTAGCACAATATATTCATAAGAACCTGCATAGAGAGATACTACCAGAGCAACTTTGCAAAATAGCAGGAATGAGCAAAGCAAGCTTTTATAGGTATTTTAAAGAAGCTTTTGGTGAATCACCTACTAGCTATATCAGCAAAGAAAAAATAAAACTTGCCCAAAAACTACTTGCGAAGCCTAGCTATAATATTACGGAAGTTTCTTATGAGTTAGGTTTCAATAGTTTGCATTATTTTGATAGGGTATTTAAAAAAATTACGGGATTTACTCCAACACAGTATAAAGAAAGAATTATATCCAAATTATCAAAATAAGTCTATTTTTATACTGAAATTATTCAATTCATTGCATTTTTTCTATGTGTAAATCCATTTTTGCAATCAATTGGGAATACTTTTGCAATGTTTTGCGTTTATTTGAATACTAAATTAAATGGTATTTTTTAATGAATTGCAATTATGAATAATCGTCTCTACTTTGAAAACCTTGTTTTTTACTACTATATCAGTCACTTAGAAGCACGTGATTTAATGACGCTTTGTCTTATTCCATTGTCTATCTCCCTACCCGAAATCTCTAGTGATAGAGAAGACCGTAAAAAGCTTCTCTATGGACTTTATTTATACCTTGAAGAAGTCTTTGAAGAGGATGCTCAAAATTTTGATTTTAAACCTCTTTTTTCAGAAGAAGAAGATGCCGTCTTAGAGCTACAGATTCGCCCTCACCACTCAGATAAAAAACAAACTTCGGAGCTAGTCAGAGAAAGACTGGTTAAATTGGTGGCTTAAAGGACAGAAGTGTTCAGGAATAGAAGGAAGGATTAAGGGCTTGAAGGATAGATAATTCCATCCTTCATTAACATTAACTCGAGATTAGCCTTTCGATAAAACTAGACTCGGCTCTTGGTTTGGACTATTTTTAAACTAGTATTTTTATTCCGTAGGAATACAAAGTTTATAGAAAATAATAAAAGGGTGTAATACGACACCGACAAGGGTCGTATATCTGTCTTGATTGTCTTTCTATAAACGTGAGATACCTCTGGCATCTTTTTGTATGATACTCAGTTTCCTGTTCAAACAAAGATTTTTACCTTGACAATGGTCTGTTTTCGAAGAAAATAAGACCTTGTTAATGGTATGTATGGAGATGTTTCCAATAACTTATTTAATTCCCAGTTCACTTCATTAAATCACTCCCTCTAAATTCTCAGACCTTGCTTCTATCTCCCTAGTACCTCCAACTTGTGGTATCAGCTCCTTTTGGGGCAGTTTTTTCTATACGCTCTAGTATTTTCTTGACATACATAGTGTGGTAGCGAAGGCGAGAAATATAATTAGGCTGTGAATGATCACCATTCCAGCAATGCTCGGCACGGTCGCCATAATCTACCAAGCCATTGTAATAAGGATTTTTTGTTTTTTCTAAAAAATTCTCTGTCAGATAGACTGCATTATTGAGGTAATAATTATCCATATCACCACAATAAAGGTGTATTTTACCTTCTAACTTAGGCCCTAAGGTAGCCCAATCTCGCTCCATAATGTATCTCAAATCATAGTTTTCACGCCAATAGTTAGCCACTTCTTTGTCTATCTCACCTGTCAGTTTATCCCAGATAGGCTTGGGATAGCCATCTTTGCCCACAGGAGAATAAACAGCCTGCCAAATATCCCATTGATCTCCTGAGCGTCCATTGCTCCCTTGTGCTAGTTCACGGTAGTTCATATCTTTCAAAGAACAGGCGACTTCTCCTAGATAATTTCTTTTGCCAGGGCGAGGCGTTTTGGTAAATTCACTCTCATAAAAATAAGCATTCTTATCCTTATAAATATCTACCATCGTATAAGAGCGAAAATCTATAGGGTCAGGGCAAGCAGCAAAACAGCCATTAAACTCATCAGGGTATAATACCTGTGCAGCCAATGCTTCCCAGCCTCCCGTAGAGCCTCCGTACATAAATCTAGCCCATCCTTTACCGATTCCTCTGTACTTTTTCTCTATTTCAGGGATAAGCTCATACATAATCGCATCTCCATAAGGGCCCAAATTGGCTGAATTGACAGCATAAGAATCATCATAAAAAGGATTGGCATGCTGAATCTCTATAATGATAAAGCGAGGGAAGTCTTTGCTTGTCCAAGTCTTATAAAAGTTGTGTGCTTCTTGGGCGACTATTTTTTTATAGCCATAAATCCCAAATCGTGCATTATAAGTTGTAGTATCCATATCAGGGCTAGGAGGAGTCTCACTAAAACCATCAAACTCGGCAGGGAAATGCCCGTGAAAAACTACCAATGGATATTTCGCTTCAGGGTGTTCTTCAAAACCTTCTGGAAGTAAAATATTCGCTCCTAAATACATATCTCTTCCCCAGAAATCAGAGAGTTTTTTACTTTTGATTTTGAGGTGTTTGAGGTATTTGGTATCTGCTGAGTGAGGAGGCACAGGAGGATTGATTTGGTCTAAATTGATGGGAATTGTTTTATCTGATTTAGGGTCTATAAAGATTTTTTGGGGTGTACTGAATAGATTTCCAGGAGCAACTCTAAAATTTTGTCCTTCTCCTCTATCCATAGGTAGTTTTATAGTATGACCGTCTGCACGCTTAAAAGTCTCATATCTATGCAAAAGCACTTGCACATAATACTCTCCTGCTGGCATATCAGCTAGATTTTGAATGGGATACCCAAAGCTATTCTTGCCATTTAGTATAAATGCTTTATTGGATTTCCAAGCTTCTGCATCTGCCCCAAACATAAGCTGTGTATCAGGAGAATCTTGTATCTGAAAGCGAGGTTCGGCATCGTTTTTCTTTGCCAAAAAAAGCATGACTCGTCCATCTAAAGGAGCTTTTATACTTGCCTCAGAATAGGTAATAGAAAACTGTAACCCCTGACTTTCTTGGGCAGTCAATGGCTCAAACCCAGCCTGAATACACAGTAGAATAAGTGATAAAAAAAGAGAGAAATAAAGCTTTTGCATAGTAAATAGAATGATAAGTGGATAATTAGATTACATGAAAGCCAATATATAAATTACCTTTTGAAATGTAGCAAATAAAGCAGTGATTTTAGAAGCGAGGATTTAGAAGTTTGATAACCTACTCTCGTGTAGGGTGTGATTTTGGGTAGTGTTATATTTGTAAGGGGGTTTAGTATGCTTTTTACTTATGTAGATACTCTTATAATAATTTTCAGATTTTGAAAACATTACATTTATAACACTACCGCATTTAGAAACTAAAAGTCTCTGTGATTCGTTTTCAAGAATAATAAATCTATAAAAATATGCAATACATACTTAATATAGTTCCAGATAGGGTATCTGATTTTTTCATTAAGCTTCAAGAATTAAAGCGTCTTGGAATTGTAGAAAATGATATGCAAGAGGAAGAGATAAAAAAGGAAAAAATAGAGCAATTTATCGGAAAATGGGGAGGTGCTTTTCAAATTTTCG
>JBBRUH010000347.1:0-6341 GCA_038248005.1 Cytophagales bacterium
ACCACTGTTTCAGCACCAACTTGTGCCAATACACAGACTTTGAGTGCCAATGTGGTTACAGTAGGAATAGGAACTTGGAGCCTAGTAAGCTCACCAAGTGGTGCAGCTGTTAGCTTTACCAATGTCAATGCAAATAATGCTACTGCAAATGGCTTAACTGTGGCAGGAAATTATATTTTCAAATGGACAGTCAGCAATGGCACATGTCCACCAAGTGAAAGCACTGTAACGATTACAAGAGATGCTTTACCAAGTGTATCCAATGCAGGAGTCAATCAAAATACTTGTGCCAATTCTATTACTTTGAATGGAAACACTCCAAATATAGGCACAGGAACCTGGTCTATTCTCAGCCAACCTGTAGGAGCAGTAGCTTCCTTTAGCAATGCCAATCAAAATAATACGACTTTGAATGGTTTAGCCATAGCAGGAAACTACACCTTGCGTTGGACTATCTCCAATGGAACATGTACAGCATCTACCTCTGATGTAACCATTACCAAAGAAGCAGCACCTAGCCAATCCAATGCCGGGGCAAGCCAATCTATCTGTATTACCTCTCTATCATTAAATGGAAATATACCCATAAACGGAATGGGAATGTGGTCAGTAGTCAGTGTGCCAGCAGGTGCAGTAGTAGCATTTAATAACGTAAATGCCAATGATGCAATCGTGAGTGGATTGACCCTTTCAGGTAATTATGTATTCAAATGGACAATCTCTAACGGCACATGTCCACCAAGTGAAAGCACTGTAACGATTACCAAGGAAGCTGCTCCAACTACTGCCAATGCAGGCAATAACCAAGTCATCTGTACGAATAATACCGTATTGAATGGCAATGTTCCAACTATCGGAACAGGTACTTGGTCAATAGTTTCACAGCCAACAGGGGCAACAGCAGTATTTATTAACCCAAATCAAAATAATACAACACTTACAGGATTGACCTTGCCAGGTAATTATATTCTGCGATGGTCAATCACTAGTGGGGCTTGTACTTCATCTACAGCTGAGGTAACTATTATCAGAGAAGTTTCACCAACACTTTCCAACGCAGGAGCAAATCAAGCAATCTGTGCGAGTGATATTACTTTAAATGGCAATGTTCCAACTGTAGGTACAGGAACTTGGTCAGTTGTAAGTGCACCAAATGGCACTACGGTTTCATTTAACAATGCAAATCTGAATAATGCAACTGCAAGTGGCTTGACAATAGCGGGCAATTACGTATTCAGATGGTCTATCAGTAATGGTAATTGTGCCAATAGCGAAAGCACCGTAACCATTACAAGAGATGCTTTACCAAGTGTATCCAATGCAGGAACAAATCAATTTACTTGTACAAATACCATTGGATTGAGTGCCAATTTGCCTAACGTAGGCACAGGAACTTGGTCAGTAGTAAGTCAGCCAGCAGGGGCAACGGCATCTTTCACCAATATTAATCAAAACAATACATCGGTTAATAATTTGACCCAGCCAGGGATATATGTCTTGCGCTGGACTATTAGCAATGGTTCTTGTACAAATTCATCCTCTGAGGTGAGTATTAGTAGAGAGGTTTCTCCAACTACTTCTAATGCAGGATTAAATGAAGTGATTTGCCAAACTTCCTATACTCTAGATGGAAATGTCCCAGTAATAGGAGTTGGTACTTGGTCTGTGGTAAGCGTGCCAGCAGGAGCAGTTGTGAGCTTTAACAATGTAAATCAGAATAATGCAACAGTAAGTAGTCTAAATCTACTAGGAGTCTATGTATTCAAATGGACGATTAGTAATGGAATTTGTCCCGCTTCTGAGAGTACAGTAAGTATCACAAGAGAAACAGGTCCATCTCCAGCAAATGCAGGATTACCACAGATAGTCTGTGCTGCCAATGCTTTCTTGACAGGGAATAACCCAACTTTGGGCACAGGAGCCTGGACTGTAGAGAGTGGAGGTGCTACCATAGTCAATCCTAGTAGCTCAACCACTCAGGTAACAAATCTAGCCATTGGGCCCAATGTGTTCCGATGGACAATCACAGGCACGACTTGCCCATCTACGAGTAGCTTGGTTACAATTACAAGGTTAGATAACCCGACAACAGCCACCGTTCAGAATAACTTCAGTGTCTGTACTAACATAGCTACTCTAAATGGTAACACACCCACTGTAGGCACAGGGCAATGGGTTGTAGTAAGTGGAGGAGCCTCTGTTAATTCACCTAATAACCCCACTACACAAGTATCTAATCTAGCCATTGGGCCTAATGTATTCAAATGGGTGATTAGTAATGGAAGTTGTGCACCAAGCGAAGCTACCATTACGGTTACAAGAGAATCTTCTAACACAACTGCAGACGCAGGACAACCACAATCACTTTGCGTTACTTCTGCTACCTTGATGGCAAATAACCCTGCCGTAGGAACAGGAGTCTGGACTGTAGAAGGTGGAGGTGCTACCGTAGTCAATCCTAATAGTAATATTACCCAAGTCAATAATTTAAGCGTAGGGCCTAATATTTTCCGTTGGACAATCAATAGTGCTACTTGCCCATCAACATTTAGTTTGGTGACGATTACACGCTTTGCTGACCCAACCGTAGCAACTGTTGCGAATAATTTTGAGGTCTGTGCTACTACGGCTAACTTAAATGGCAATACTCCAACAATAGGAACAGGTCAATGGGTAGTAGTAAGTGGAGAAGCCTCCGTCAATTCACCTAATAACCCGACTTCGCAAGTATCCAACTTGAGTGTAGGGCCTAATGTATTCAAATGGGTGATTAGCAATGGAAACTGCACACCTACAGAAGCTACCGTAACAATCACAAGGCTTGCTAATCCAAGCCCAGCCAATGCAGGTGAAAACCAAGAAGTATGTGCGACTACTGCCACACTCTCAGCAAATAACCCAAGCATAGGCATAGGAACCTGGACTGTAGTAAGTGGCTCGGCTAATATCAACTCGCCTAACTCATTTATTTCTGGTGTTACTAACCTATCCGTAGGAGATAATGTCTTCCGCTGGACAGTAAGCAATGGTATTTGTAATGTCTCGGAAAGCACCGTAATCATTACAAGATACGCAGTACCTACTGTGGCAAATGCAGGGGCAGACATTAGTACATGTGGAGGCACAAGCATTACCTTAGATGCTGTGTCAGCAACCACAGGTATAGGGACTTGGACACAACTTAGTGGCCCAAGCAGTGCGATTTTTGTCAATACTAACTCACCCAATACGCAAGTGAATGGGCTTATAGGAGGTATTTATACATTTAGATGGAGAGTTACGAATGGAGTATGTACAGCCACACAAGATGAAGTAACAGCTACCGTAGTGCCTAATCCTAATACAAGTGCAAACTTAGTGGTGCAAGATTTAACAATCTGTGAGGCCTTCCAAGCAAATATCAATATCACTGTCAGTAATACACAGGCAGGAGTAACGTATGAGTTGCGAAACGGGCCAGTAGTCTTGTCTTCTGTTAATAGCAATGGAGGTTTGATTACGTTTACGATTCCATCGCCAACCACTACACCTGCACCAAGTACTACTTATACCTATGACATATATGCAGTACCTGCGGCATTGAACAATGTGCAATGTCCTCCCTTACTACTAATAGATAAATCAATTGTGAAAGTGGATATTTGTAATAATCCAATTGCGAATAGACTGCTCAGAACTACTGATTTCTGTACGCTTTTGAATGTGAATGTCATCATAGCCACAGAGAATAATAATGATGTAAATAACTTCACAACTAATCCTATCAGTAATTTTGTAACCTTAGCAGGAGGTGTAGTCAATATGGACTTCAATGGAAAATTGACCTACTTGCCAAGAACTGATTTTATAGGAGTGGATAGCGTAGCCTACACAATCTGTAACAGAGACAATCCAACTAGGTGCAGTACAGGAAAGCTTTTGATTAATATTTTGCCTTGTACCAATGATGCTCCTAATGCCGATAATGATTCCTTCAATACAGACAATTGTAATGTAGTAAGAGGAAACGCTCTAGACAATGATTCAGATCCAGAGGATAATCCCTTAACAGTGATACCTTCTACACCAATATTGACTGCTGGAGGAGGAGTGTTTGATATTCAGGCTGATGGCTCATTTCAATATACCCCTAAATCTGACTTTGTAGGTCAAGATAGTGTAAGCTATACTGCTTGCGATAATGGGGATAATGGCACTTCTATTGTCAAGTGTGATGAAGCAAAAATCTTCTTCAATGTAGTAGAATGTGAAGATGTATTTGTGCCAGATGGCTTCTCGCCAAATGGAGACCGTATCAATGATACCTTTGTCATCGTAGGAGCAGAACGATATGATATTCTCCTAAGAGTCTATGATAGATGGGGTAACTTACTCTATGAAAGCCAACACTATATCAATGATTGGGATGGAAGACCTAACCGAGGACTACTTTCTAATAGTGCTAATGGCTTACCTGATGGTACTTACTTCTATATAGCAGACTTTAGAGATGGTAAAAAACCAAGAACAAGTTATTTAATCATTCAGAGATAAAAAGCCTTCCCTCCGTACTCGCTCAAAAAAGTACGGAGGGGCTTTAAAATAATATTCGTTCTTCTTCTATTTCTCCTTATTGGGAGGATGGTGAGATGGACAAGATTTCTTAAAAACATATTCAATATGAAAAATATTTTATCAAAAATTTCTCTCTTAGTATTGATGATTTGCCTTTTTGTGGGATGGAATCAAAAAGTCTCTGCACAACAAGACCCACAATACACTCAATACATGTTCAATATGCAGGCAATTAATCCTGCCTATACAGGAAGTATTGAGAATACGCTTAGTGCAACTCTACTGGCACGAAGACAATGGTTTAACATACCTGGCGCACCAGTTACACAGACATTCTCAATTCACGCTCCTCTCATGAACAATACAGTAGGGTTAGGAGCCGTTGTAGTGAATGATAAAATTGGCTTGACCAATGCTACCGCTGTGCTGGGAAGTGCGGCTTATCACCTTAAACTCAAAAATTCAACATTGGCTTTTGGAGCTTATTTTGGATTTAGACAATTCAGATTAGATTACTCAGAAGCTCGAACTTCAGTAGGAAATAATTATGATCCTGCTTTTGATAATTTGGTTACTCAGAGCAGACCTATGGTTGGTGCAGGATTATTCTATTATACTCAAAATTTTTATGCTGGATTTTCTGTTCCCCAACTCTTAAACACCCGTGAAAATGTATCAGGAGTATTGATTAAGCATTTTAGTCATTATTTCTTCAATACTGGGTATGTATTTGATGTCAGTCCAAAAGTAAGCATCAGACCCTCTATTATGCTAAAGTATGTAGATACCGCACCTTTGTCTATTGATTTGAATTGTAATTTTTGGTATAATCGTAAGTTTGGCGTCGGTGCATCTTATCGTGTGGCAGACTCTTTTGATTTACTATTTGAGTTCCAAGCAACTAAAAATCTATCCATAGGCTATGCCTACGACTTGACTTTGACTAAGCTAAGCCGTTACACCTCGGGTTCACATGAGCTAATGATACGCTATCAAGGAATGGTAGGAAAAGGTGGAAAAGATAAAATCATCACTCCAAGATTATTTTAATAAAATGAAAGAGATTTGAAAGTTATCTCAACACAACATGAAGATAACTAAGTGATGAGTTATCTCAGTAAGATTTTGATAGTCAAGGTTTATAATAAGATTAAAATGCAAACTAATTTTGACCATCTACTTACGACTGAATATTTGTCATCTTTATTAGCAGAAGAATTGGATAACTAATTATCAATAATAATTGAGAAATCATACAGAGATTAAAACCTAACAATTATGCAAAAATACATATACGTATTACTTTTTTTTATATTAATTGTTTCTGAGGGCTTTGCCCAAGAAAAACCTAGAAGTCTGGCTATGCAGCAGGCAATAGAGGTATTTGATAAATTTCACTATGTAGATGCTGCCAAGATGTTTGAGTCTATCATCAGCAAAGAATCTGGCAACATAGAAGCCAAAGAAAAACTGGCTATGTGTTATAGAAAAATGAATGACTCTGAAAATGCTGAAAAATGGTTTGCTTCTGTAGTCATTGAAAGTGCAGAGCCAATGAATAAACTTTATTATGCTCAAGCTCTTGCTCAAAACCAACACTATGATGAGTCAAAGGAATGGTATCAAAAGTTTGCAGAAGCTATGCGTAGCGATAAGCGAGGAAAAGAATTTGCATTGAGCTATGCAGATGTAGATAAGTTTTTTCAAGATTCTGAACGCTACACCGTAGAATTAGCCCCTTTTAACTCTAAGGATGCTGATTTTAGTCCTGCTTATTATAAAGGAGG
>JBBRUH010000348.1:0-6321 GCA_038248005.1 Cytophagales bacterium
AATTTTATTCTGAAAAAGTATTGTTTCTTTTGTAGTATGTAGTTTTAAAATTTTATTCTGCGAAAAAGAAGAATATTATTTTTATCAAAAAATATTTAGTTAAAAGTTTTTTGCTATCAGTCCAAAATCCATTAAGAGCCTTAAGGATTTAAAATAATAAAGAATGATGGGTATTCTGCTAATTGATATCAAAGATAACTACTAGCTGAATAGACAATACAAATTAAATTAAATTAAATTAGCAAATTTTATGTGCGTTTTTTTTAAAGTGGGAGAAATATTTAACCAATCTCATTTACCAAAATGATATTTTTGCTCTTTAATTGATAGATTTACAAGCCTTCCTTGGGAAATTACCAATCAAAAAACTAAATCTCGGTTTGTGTCTTCACCATAGCCGTCAAGATAGCAAATTCATTCAATTTTTGATGAAGGAGTTGAGTGATTTTCCCTGGCTTTCCATTGCCTATACTTTGATTATCTATCTGAGTAATAGGCGTAAGCTCATTACTAGTACCAGACTTGAAGGCTTCCTCTGCACTTGATAACTCTTCAAGCAAAACAGGGCGAATCTCTACTTCTAATTCTTGCTTTGCTATCTCTATGATAAATTGCCTTGTGATTCCCTCGAGTATATCTTGATTGCTAGTAATGAGTTTTTTGTCTTTGATGATAAAAAAATTATTGCGTGTACATTCGCTTACTTTACCCTCAAAGTGATAAAGTAAATCAGTAGCTCCTTCAGCAAACATCTCTTCTTGCCTGAGATACATTTGTAGGTAATTAGTAGTCTTGATAGTAGGCATTTCTCTGCGATAAGGATGTAAAAGTAGTTTTACTCCTTCATAATAATGACTATCAGGAGGTGGCGAAAAGTTTTCTGTCAGAATCGCAAAATTAGGTGTGCTTGCTTTTGAACCATTTTCACTAAAACCTCCTGTAAGCAAAAGACGAAAGGCAGCCTCTTTTGATTTATCAAATCGCCAGTAGAGTAACTCTTCTATGATTTCTTCTACTTCGGTGAGTGTCATCTCAAGGGGAATTCTAATGGCTTTAGCAGATTTTTGTAGGCGAGCAAAATGCTCAGCAAGTGCAAAGGGCTTACAATTATAAGTCCTGAGGTAATCAAATACGGCATAGCCTCTTAATAATCCAAGGTCATTCAAAGCTATTTGGGCTTTTTCAAATGGAAGTATTTGCCCATTGAGATAACAAAAATTTTGAGGGTGCATTTATGATAAATCTTAATTTGTAACTTTATAATCCAAAAAAACTCTCCCTAGCAAAGATGGTAAAAAAACGTTTTGAAAGCACACAAGGCTTATAAATACTTTTAATTCAGCTTTTTAAATGTGAGATTAGAGCGGTCAGCTTCCCAAAAAAGTGAAATACCTTTAAGGATTGGTACTTAAATTGTTATTTCTTGACTAAGATTGCAATAATTTAAAGGGTTTATCTAAAAAATGGGAGTTTTTTTAAGATTCCTGTTTAACTTAGCTGATATAAGAGAAACATAACTGCGTATGTTCAAAATAGGTTTTAACAGTATTAAAACCAAAGTAAGGATATTTTTTATCATCAACATTGCTTTGGTAGTAGGTAATTATTTTTTCCAGATTCGCTTTAATGCCATTTCGGAAGAAAATCGTAAATATTTGGAGATTTCTAAAGAAAATGAAAAATATATAGAGCGAATTAAGTTTTTCACTTCTTCTATTATAGATAATCCTGATGAAGAAAAAGGTATAAAAATTCTTCTTGTCAAAGAAATCGCTAATTATAGAGATAATCTAACCGCACTCGATAAAGGTGGCACTGCCATCATCAACGGTGGGCGTGAACCGATAGACATCAAAACCCCTCCAAGTAGTGGACGAGGCGAGTTACGAGATTTAAAACTATCTTGGAATGAGTTAGAAGATTTACTCAAAAAAATACAGCAAGAACGAAGTCTAAGTGATACCACAATTAGCTTTAGAGATTTTTCGGGTAATCAGAATCAATCCACTCCTACCCCTGTAGATAGTAGTTTTATAGATTTGGGTGCTATATCAGATACTAGCACAGCTTTTTTAAATGATTCTCTTTTTTTAGAACCTATTGATAATCAAGATAATAACCAAGAAACCATTACTTCTTATCTGATAGATATCAACCCCGAGGTGGAGCGTATCTCTTATCTAGCAGAAACTGCTTTAGAAGAAGTAGTCAGTAAAAATAGAGAACTGAGTGAGATTTATGAAGATGTGCTAGATAACAGCCAGTCAGTGCTAAGATTTATCCTTTTCTTTACTTTTTTCTTAAACTTCTTGCTTTTGACAGGTGGCACGTTTTTATTTGGTAGTTTACTATTACGCCCACTCAAAAATATAGCTACAGATGCCAAAAATGTAGCTTCAGGTGATATAGAAACACAAATCTCTTACAAAAACCGCAAAGATGAAATAGGTGAAGTAGCTGACAGTCTAAATCTTATCGTGGAAAGCTTTCAGCAATATACCACTTTTGCCAATAACATAGGTCAGAGTAATTTTGATACAGGTTTTGAAGTAAAAAGTGAGAAAGATACCCTGGGTTATACTCTTCTCTCGATGAGAAATAGCCTTAAATCTGTAGCAGATGATGATAAAAAGCGAAACTGGTCTAATGAAGGATTTGCCTTGTTTGGTAATATTCTTCGCTCTTCAGAAAAAGAAGTAGAAGAATTTTCTTATCAGATTATCTCCAACTTAGTAAAATACTTAGAAGCAAATCAAGGAGGTCTTTTTATCTTAGAAGAAGATGCAAAAGAACCTTATTTAGAGATGAAAGCAGCTTTTGCGTATGATAAGAGGAAATATGATGAGAAAAAAATATTCGTAGGTCAGGGTTTATTAGGGCAAGTAGTACTTGAAAAAGACATTATTTATCTTGACAATGCTCCAAACCAATATATTCAAATCACTTCGGGTTTAGGTCATGCCAACCCTAAGCACCTCTTGCTTAGCCCTCTGAAAGTAAACAATGAAGTATTAGGTGCTATCGAGATTGCTTCTTTTAAACCTTTTGAGGCACATGAGATTGACTTTGTAGAGAAAATATCCGAAAATATCGCCTCTACTCTTGCCGCTGTCAAAGTAAGTAAAAATACAGAAAGACTTTTAGAAGAAACGCGCCAATATGCTGAGCAGATGCAAGCACAAGAAGAGGAAATGCGTCAAAATATGGAAATGCTTGCCATTACTCAGGATGAGATGGAACGCAATCAACGCAAGCTTGAAGAATATAAAATAAATCTAGAAAAAGAAGTAGAAAACCGAACTGCTGAACTCATAGACAAAGAAAATGCACTCGCCAATACCCTTGCACAAAGGCAGGCAATCATTGACAGTGCTAAGTCAGGAATAGTAGCCTTAGATACTGAATACCGTGTGGTAGCTGCCAATGAGCGAAGCAAAGAAATCATCAAAATGATTTATAGTGTAGAATTTAGAGAAGGAGATTATTGGTTTGATATTTTTAAAGATGAAGATACCCGAATACACAGTAAAAAACTATGGGATAGAGCCTTAGGCAAAAACTATCACAATATAGAGGAAAGTCATTTGATAGAAGGTGGACTACGAAAATGGTTTGATATTGCCTATAACCCCATCCAAAATGAATATAATGAGGTCATTGGTGCTTCTATGTTTATCAGAGATATTACGCAGAGAATGCAAAATCAGAAAAATACTGAACTCACTGCCTATATCCTAGACAACTCTACCAATGAAGTATATATCTTTGATGCAAAAACACTTAACTTCACTTATGTAAACGAAAGAGGACGTAATAACTTAGGCTATAATATGAAAGATCTTAGAGATCAGACACCTTATGGAATTGAACCTTACTTTGACCGTAGTTCTTTTGTAGAATATATACAGCCGCTGCAAGAAGGGATAGTCAATAACCTTGTTATAGAGACCACATTTAATCGTAAAGATGGCACAAGCTATGAAGTAGAAATGAATATGCAATTCTTTAAAGATGAAGAAACTCCTTTGTTTGCTGCCATTGTACAAGATATTTCTCAAAGAAAACAAAACCAACTTAAACTCACCGAAGCCCTCAATAGATTTGATCTTGCTACTTCTGCCACCAATGAAGGATTTTGGGAAATGAATATCTCTCCGAATGACCCCGTAAACCCTGATAATCAGGCTTTATGGTCTAAGCGATTTACCAACCTTCTGGGCTTTGAAGAAGATGAGTTTGAGCCTAAACTCAATAGCTGGAGTTCTCGCCTTCATCCTGATGATAGAGAGAGAGTGCTTCGTGTTTTATATGACCATATCACAGATACTTCTGGGAAAACACCTTATGATTTAGAATATCGCCTTTTACTCAAAGAGGGGCAATACGCTTGGTTTGCAGCAAGTGCAGCAACACAACGCAATGCCCAAGGGCAACCTATCCGAATTGCAGGAAGTATCCGAAACATCAACAGACGTAAGAAAGCAGAACAAGCCCTGAATGAGCAAATTGCTGTGGTAAATGGTATTTTTAATGCTTCTGTGAATAGTATCATTTCTATAGATGCTAATCACAGAATTAAATTAAGTAATCCTGCCACTACCCGAATCTTTGGCTATACTGCTGATGAATTATTGGGTCAAGAGATGAAAGTACTTTTTGATAAGAAAAATATGTTAAAATTAGAAGATACCCATGAAGATGTCAAAACCGTGAAGGTCAAACACAAAGATGGGCATACTTTTGAAATGAAAGCATCCGTCTCTGAAACCGTGGTAGATAATCAAAAAACTTTTGTAGTAATCCTAAGAGAGATAGTGGTTAGTTAAGGAAGATATGTATTATGAGTGATGGGTTATAAGTTTATAATAATCTGATAAGTAGATGGTCAAAATGAGTTTGCATTTTTGATATTACTATAAAAAACTGGTTGTATGACAATTTTTGTGATGTGTTTGAAATGTAGTAACTTTAATGATGGATAATTTAGAATTATATGAAGAGTTGCTGAACCTGCCTTCTTTAAAAGTAGTGAGTGTTAAGATAGAAAAACATAGGATTAATATCTCTTGCGAGTTAGGGTCAGAATCTTGTAAATGTACAAATTGTGGCGGGTCTATTACTCAAGTTCATCAAAGATATGAGCGAACGGTTCGGGATTTGAATATGGCATCAAGGGAGGTGTATTTAACAGTAAAAATACGTCAATTTTATTGTAAAACGTGTCATCTTTACTTTACGGAGTCCCTTGACTTTGCTGATTCTAACAAATCTCACACTCGCCGACAGGAAGATTTTATGTTTATAGTGGGTCGTAAACAAAGCTATTCGGAAACGGCTGTAATAGTAAATGTTCATCCCAAGACCGTTGAACGTACTGTTTTATCCCTTTGTAAAAAGAAAGCAAATTTAGCGGAGCGTTATGCTCAGGTGAAACGTTTGGGCATTGATGAACATAGTCACAGAAAGGGTAAGAAAGACTATTTATGTATTTTGACTGATTTAGATAAAGGAATTATTGTGGATATATTGGAAAGTCGTAAAAAAGAGGATTTAATTGCTCATTTTCAATCACTTGGCACATCATTTTGTGAGCAAATCACAGATGTTTCCTGTGATTATTGGCAAGCCTATATCACTACGGCTCAAACTTGTTTTCCTAATGCTACCATTGTTCTTGATAGATTTCATGTGGTTAAATTACTCAATAATTGTGTAGATACTTTTCGTAAATCACTTAGAAAATCAGAGTCTGAAAATGTAAACTATCGTCGCTTAAAATGGATATTATACAAGCAATATCATCGCTTATCAGACAAAGAGTTAGATGAGTTAGACCTTTGTTTTGAAGATTGTCCCATACTAAAAGATATTTATTGGACAAGAGAGCAGTTTCATCATATTCTTGACAATGGAAAGCAAGTAGAAGCAGTAGTACAAAAAATAGAAGTTTGGATGGAAAGTATGAGTACGGAAATAAAAGGTGTCTTTGAACCATTTATCAAAACGCTGAAAAGTACAAAAACATATATAGCTAATTATGTCAAAGATTTTTTATCCAATGCCGTAACAGAAGGACTGAATAACCTGATTAGAAGTGTAAGAAGGGCTGCATTTGGTATGACCAACTTTGAACACCTTAGATGGAGAGCATTAGCTATTTCTGACTAAGTCCACAAAAATTGTCAGATAACCATGTTTTTCAATTTAATGAAAACCCATTTTAGGCTAAGCAATTTAAAAAACTTACTTATATTTGCTATATTTTAATTCCTTAGATGAGAAATATCACTATTCCTGTAAAAATTTTAATTATTACCTCAA
>JBBRUH010000349.1:0-6319 GCA_038248005.1 Cytophagales bacterium
AGCTTCAGAATATTAATGGGCTATCTTCTAAATGCCAAAGTAAGGTATGCGTATCTAAAAGGTAAATCACTACATGTATTCTTTAAAATCATCAAGAGGAGCATCAAAATCATCAGGCATTTTAATTTTATTTTGCCAGCTTCCTAAACACCTCGTTTTTTGATAGTTCTATCTTGCTTTTCTTTCTGCCATAAATCATTTAAATAAGTTAGCAAACTTTTTTGTGAATGGGCAGACAATGCTTCAAACTTATAGAGTAATTGCTGTATATTTTGCATTGATTGATTTTTTATAGTTTCAACGAAGATACGATTTCTTAGCCTAAAATTCTATTGTACTATGTGTAGCATAAATCTTAGCTAATGGAAAACTTACTCAACGGAAATTGAGAATGGGAAAAATTTGAAAATCCCCCTCAAAACTTCACCCTCATCTGTGCCTTGATTTCAGAGCGGGTATTGCCTTGAATTAAATCACCTGCGGAGCTTACAGTTTCTTGGTTTCGGTAGTCAAAGCGGGCATAGCGTATCCAAAAATCAAGTTTGCGAGTGGCTTGGTAGCGAAGCAAGAGATAAGAACGCAAGCCCTGTCCTGCGTAGGCTGGGATAGAAAAAGCCCATAAAACATCTTTCTCAAATACATATTGACGATTATCAAAATCATCTGTACCAAACAAAGCAAAGCGAGCATTGAGCGTTAATTTGCCTAAATCTGCCCCTAGGTCTTGCACCAATGCAAAGCCACTTGTTCTCTTCCCATTAAAATCAAAGGTGCTAAACTGTATCCTAGATTGCAGACGGAATATTTTAGAATTGCCATAATCTATGTTGATAAGATAGTTTCGTTTATTACCCAAGGAGATTTGTCTAAATGCACCTTGACTATCTTGACTGCTCACATTTCTATCTTTTGCTTCTTGTCTTACTTGCAAAAAAATCCGAGTAGAGCGATTAAAGCTGTAAGTCATTCTTGCCAGCCATTCATAGCCCTGCGAAGGAGCATCTACCCTGAACCGTAGCCACGGAAATCGGAAAGAATCATAATAAGCTGAAAGCACTAATTTACGTACAATAGGCGTGATTTTGATACCCCAATACATTCCACTTTCATTGATATTGCGTGTGCCTTCCCCCAATGCCGAACCAAAAAAGGTATGAAAATCCTTGTCATAATGTCGGTAATGATAGGCAAATTCTATCTGAGGTGAAAGACTAGCCACCAAACCCCCTACAAAACCCATTCCACCACTTTGGGAGCGAGCACCCTCACCAAAAAAAGCAAAATTCTGCCAGTTATAGCTAAAATTCATTACTAGATTATAGTTGGTCTTTCCTCTAAATTCAAATAAATAGAGTAAACTATCTCTCTGACTAGATTGGTCTCGCTGAAAAGGTAAATTGTAATGTGTATAAATACCTGTCAAGCCGATTTGAAGACTTTGGTCTAAATTCGAGTAAAGTGCATTGCCTCCCATACTTTGCTCTATAAAAAGTCCTTTGCCTGCTATTTCGTTGTTGGTACGGTGAAAACCTGTGGTGCGCAAAGTTTCTATGAATGATTCTAACTCTGCTTCGGTGCTGTCTGTAAAAGCCCTGAATGTGCCATCTCGTCTGATTCGAGAGTAAAATCCTGTCAAATCTATGCGTTTATTGAGTTGGTAAGTAGTTGCTATTCCTCTAAAAAAGCCTGTCTCAAGGGCAGAAGTATAAGGGCGAATCCCTAAGTTACTGCGTCTAATGCCTTGCACAGATTCCGCTCCCTTGCCTATGCCGAAGCCTCCTGCCAAGAGTAAGCCTTGTCCAAACTGCATTTGATAATCGCCAAGCATTATTTTTTTGAAACGACCTTTATTTTCAAAATAAGCATGGTAAGAGATGAAATCTGCTCCATATTCACGTTTTTTAGTATTCCAAGTGAGTTGCTCTCCATTGTCTTTTTCTAAGGTAAAACCTAGACTAAAATCACGGCTATGGCTCACCCTAAATCTAGCATACAATCTTCCTGGCGAACCCAAGTAAGTCTGAGAAGGGGAGGCTTCATCTGTAAAGCCTTTTTGTTGCTCAAGTACTCTGTCATAGCGAAGCAAAAGGTAATTATTTTTTTCGGAAACGATTCTTTTGAGAAGTGATTGAGGGCGATCAGGATTGGGAGAAACCTGTGCAAAAGGCACAAAATTATAAATTGTCCCCAAGTCAAAACTAGGCACAGACTGAAGCTCATAGATAGAAAGCAGCTTCCCATACTTTTCTCTATAATCCAAAAAACTATTGATTTGAAGCTCTGAAAGCACAAAGAGAGACTGAAGTTCTTCTCTGGTAGCACGGTTGAGGTCTAAGGGTGTGCGATAATACTGAAACAAGGTCTCATAAATATCTTCATAGTCTAAGTCTTCATCTTGGACAGGAAAAAGATTTAGGATAAATTGGTCTAAATTTACTTCTCCTCTTGGGAAATCTTGTGCTGATACACTACTATAAAAAATCCCAAAAGACAGGCTTGTAAAAAGAAGGTAAATATATTTACTCACGGCTGTTTCTTTTGAATGGATGATTTTTTGCCGAGTTGGTATCCTAGTGAAAATGTGTAGCTAGTTCCAAGATTATTTTGGGTAGTGAGTGCCAAGTCTATTATCCATTTCTTGACACTTATGCCTCCTCCAAAATGCAAATCAAAAGGAGCAGTGCGAATGCCTGTTCGTCCATAAATGCCTTTGATAATCTGATATTCTAGCCCCGCTCTGATGCTTGCAGGATAATCTATGTCTTTTTCTACCTCTAAAATCATCAACAGTACTTCGGAAGGAGTATAAGACAAACCTGCTTTCATAATGACTGGCACAGGTTCATCTTCTGCAAATTCTGAAGTAAAGCTACTTTGGCTAAAATTATAAATAGACGCTCCAAAGGATATTTCTGGGCTAAGATTTACTAAGCCCCCTAGCTCAAACACAAAGCTTCCTCTGCTTCCCAAGTCTTGTAAATAAACTTGTAGGTAATTGATTTTCAAGCCCAAACTAACCATGTCTATTTTGTGGGCATAGCCAATCCCGATTTTTAGTTCATTATAAAGCTCATCTCCAAAGCGTGAGATACTTGCGCCTACTACCCCTCCTGTAGAACTTAAAGGTGCTACTGCCCCGATGCCCAAAGTCTGAAAGGGTGCAAAACCAAAGCGATTTTCATAAGTAGCAAAGGCTGTAGTTTGTTCCATGCCTGTCATTCCAGCAATATTATTGAGAATAGACCAAGCATCGGTCATTGTTACAGAAGCATTGCCCATACCTGTTGCCCTTGCTCCTACGAGTGCATTGTCGGCTTGGGCATAGACATTGGTCATTGCATTAATCATTAAAAGACATAAAATAACTGTCCGTAAAGGTGATTTCATAGACTACTTATATTTTTCTCGAAGTAAAAGAAAAAATAGCTAAAAAATAAGTGTCTCCTATTATTTTAATGTGAATTTTTAGAAAGTCTAAGTAAAAAGGAAAAAATAAACTGCTCAACAAATGACTTTTGTACTTCATATACGCAGGATATAGACCTTTTTGGATTATTTTATTTTTGTAACTTTACTAAGTAAGAGATTAGTTGCAAACTTATAAAACACTGATAATGCGAATAAGAAATTAAAGACATGATTTTTTAAAAAAAAACTTGAATGTGCGATGTTATTTTTCCCTTAAATTTTAATCAAAACTTTACAAATCCTTACTCGCATTATTAATTAAAATAGCACATTTTTAAAAACTATCAAGACACCTTAGCAAGAGATGAGTTATAAGTTTGTAATAATCTAATAATGAGTGTTTTACTTAAACTAAATGAACACTTTACTTTGAAAGCGTTACTTAGAAGTATTAGATAGTTTAATTTTCGCATTGATAATGAAAATTTTATTCAAGCTTCATCAGTTCTTTATTTTGATAGCTTTACCAAATACCTCTCATGTTCTTACTGCAAAGGAATTGTCCGATTAATAGGTTCTTCCAAAGAAATAAAAGTCTCTGTTCTTTGTATGCCTTTTACTTTCTGGATTTTATCGTGCAAGACATTTCGCAAGTGTTTGGTATCTCTACAGACTATTTTGGCAAAAATACTGTAGCCTCCCGTAGTATAGTGCATTCCTGTAATCTCAGGGATTTGCTTCAAATCTTCAGATACTTCACTATAAAGAGAGCTTTTATCTAAGTAAATACCTAGAAAAGCAACAATATCCCACCCTAGTTTGCTGTAATCTATGGTAAGTTGTGCCCCTAGTACGACACCCATTTCTTTGAGTTTACGCATCCTCACGTGTACGGTACCATCAGATACGAAGGCTTTTTTGGCTACTTCGGTATAAGGCATATTCGCATCCTCTGAAAGTAGTCCTAAAATCTTCAAATCTACATTATCGATTTCTAAATTTTTGTCCATTATTTTATTGAGTTTTTAAGAGAATCTAAAAAATATATTCAAAAATAAAGAATATAATAAAAATATAAAATACTTTTTAAGAAATTTGTAAAAAAGAGATTCATTTACGTACTTTGCAATGTCGGAAGGGACAAAGTTCTTTGAAAATAATGATACTGTGAGGTGATGAAATTGGCAGCCATGCCCTCCCGTCTCGGGGGTGGAGATTCGTGGATAAATCTAGATATTATTGTCTGTGGAAACATAGACAAGAGTAAAAGACTAACCGCTCTGTGAAGGTTCGAGTCCTTCCCTTACAGCTTTTTAAAATGGAATTTGAAAGTAAATTCCCACATTTATTGCAAGGTGATGAAATTGGCAGCCATGCCCTCCCGTCTCGGGGGTGGAGATTCGTGGATAAATCTTTGACCATCTATGGTGGAAGACTAACCGCTCTGTGAAGGTTCGAGTCCTTCTCTTGCAGCTTTTAAGCTCTCAATTATCTGAAAAGATAACTGAGAGCTTTTTTTATGATGGTACTACCTTTCAGGAGTAAGTTTCTAACTCCTTAAGAATTTATTTTTTAAATCCAATAATATCCGCTTTTGGGATAACATGGAAGTTTTTTTATTCAAAAGTAAAAAAAAATGCACATAATAGTATGCACGCATAACATTTTTTCGTATATTTGAACATAGAATAAATCTACAAAATTCTTTATATAAATTTTAAAAAAAAATGGAAGCAATAGAGCAAAAAGAACTCGTAAAAGGTGGTGAATTTTTGATTAAAGACATCCCTTCTTCACAAGTTTTCATCCCAGAAGAGTTTGGTGAAGAACAAAGAATGATGGCACAAACTTGCCTTGATTTCATCGAAAAAGAAATCACTCCTAATCTCCGTGAAATAGAAGCGGCTAAAGACCCCTCACGCATGGCAGGCTTACTAGCAAAAGCAGGCGAATTGGGCTTATTAGCTGTGGGAGTTCCTATAGAATATGAAGGCTTCGGAATGGATTTTAACTCTTCTATGCTAGTAGCTGAGTCAGTGGGAGGAGCACACTCATTTGCAGTAGCTATCTCTGCCCACACTGGCATTGGCACTTTACCTATTCAATACTATGGCAATGAAGCCCAAAAAAGTAAATACCTCCCTAAACTAGCTACTGGCGAATGGAAAGCATGCTACTGTCTTACTGAGCCTGATTCTGGCTCGGATGCCAACTCTGGCAAAACCAAGGCTGTACTTACAGAAGATGGTAAACACTATATCCTCAATGGACAAAAAATGTGGATTACCAATGGTGGTTTTGCAGATTTGCTTATCGTTTTTGCTAAAATAGGTGATGATAAAAGATTAACTGCTTTTATAGTAGAGCGTACTTATGAAGGTATCACAATGAATGAGCCTGAGAAAAAACTCGGTATCAGTGGTTCAGATACTCGCCAAGTGTTTTTTACAGATTGCAAAGTACCTGTTGAAAACATGCTTTCTGAGCGTGAAAATGGATTCAAAATCGCTGTGAATATCTTAAACATTGGGCGTATCAAATTAGGTGTTTCCAATGTAGGAGGCGGAAAAGAGGCTCTCGGACACTCTATCAAATATGCCAACGAACGCAAGCAGTTTGGTACTGCTATTGCTAATTTTGGAGCAGTTCAACATAAACTAGCCCAAATGGCTACTCGTATTTATGCCTCAGAATCAGCCTCTTACCGTGCAGGGCAAAATATAGATGACTGTACAGAAGCTTTCATTGCAGAAGGAATGGAAGAATCACAAGCCAAGCTCAAAAGCTTTGAGCAGTTTGCGATAGAATGTGCAATGATGAAAGTACACGGCTCTGAAATGTTAGACTACGTAGCAGACGAAACTGTACAAGTTTTTGGTGGAATGGGTTATTCTGCTGATGCACCTGCTGA
>JBBRUH010000350.1:0-6310 GCA_038248005.1 Cytophagales bacterium
ATACTTAAAAGATTTATATTATTACGATTTTATGTACAAAGGTGCAAGTGAAGACGCTTGCACCAGCTGTTTACCTCGTTCAAGCGTCTTCGCTTGGACGGTAGATATCATTATAAAAACATCGTAATAATCTCTAATAATTTTTTTTGGCAATCAATTATTTAAGTACTTTCTCCTCTCAGTGGTGATGCTTGAAGTTTAATAAAGTGTTTCGTCCAAATCCAACTAATCGCCTGTGAGGATACAGGCAATGGCGAGAGTACTTTGCTTTGAAGGGAAAAGACTTAGTATATGTAAAAAACTCACTATTAGAATATTACATAACCCATCACTTATAATTCGTCTCTTTCTAAGTGAATAAGCCAAAAAGCAAAGATAAAATATGCGTATTTATCAAACACCTTCCTTTGTAGAATGGCTATGGAAAAGATATTTATGGAAAGTTTCTAAAAATCAGCAAGATAAAAACTTATATCTTACATTTGATGATGGGCCTATTCCTGTTTTGACGGAGTATGTGCTCGATACTTTAAAGGAGTTTAGGGTAAAAGCTACTTTTTTCTGTGTGGGAGATAATGTACACAAGCATCCTGATATTTTTCAAAGAATCATAGCGGAAGGGCATCAAATAGGCAATCATACGTATAATCACCTCAACGGACAGAAAGTGAAAACAGAGGTTTACCTTGAAAATGTCAGTAAATGCCAAGAAATACTCCTAGCAAATGGTCTAAAAAATGAGCAACCCAATTCTCTGCCACTTTTTAGACCTCCTTATGGCAGACTTAATACCAAAGAAAGCAATGCCCTGCTTCAGCAATATAAAATTGTGATGTGGAGTGTATTGACTTATGATTTTGACATGAGTCTTCGCCCTGAGATTTGCTATCAAAAAGCCGTTCAATCTACTCAATCAGGTTCAGTAATTGTATTTCACGATAACTGGAAAGCAGAGCAAAATCTTCGCTATACTTTGCCTAGATACCTTGCCCATTTTATTAGACAAGGATATGAATTTAAAATATTATGAGCCTAACACTTTCTCCTTTTATCTCTATTCTAGTAGCTGTCAGAAATGAAGAAGCCACTATTTTAAGATGTTTGCAAGCACTTGATAAACTAGAATACCCTACTAAACGCCTTGAGGTATTGATAGGAGATGATGCTTCGGAAGATAACACAGCTTTGCTCATCAAAGAATTTATGGCAGATAAACCTCATTTTCATTATTTTTTGATTGACCGTAATTTGGGTAAAGCAAGAGGCAAAGCAAATGTATTGGCACAACTGGCTCACCAATCTGAGGGTGATTATTTGTTTTTTACGGATGCAGATGTGCAAGTTTCTCCAGAATGGCTTGAGAGCATTTCTTTTTTTACAGATAAGCAAGTAGGAGTGCTTAATGGATGTACCTTGGTGGAAGGAAAGCATTTATTTGAGCAAATGCAGTGCTTAGATTGGGCTTTGATGCAAGAGTTAATTTATATTCTTGCTCAATTTAAAGTCCCTTTGACGGCAATGGGCAACAATATGGCAGTCAGCCGTGAGGCGTATGAGGCAGCAGGAGGGTATGAAAATCTTTCGTTTTCGCTTACAGAAGATTTTGCGCTTTTTCAAGCCATTGTAACAAAAGGTTTTGATTTTAAGAATGACAGCAGTGAAGAGAGAGTAGCCTACACACTAGGAGTCCAAAAAATAAGTGAATGGCTACAGCAAAGAAAACGCTGGATGCAAGGTGCTGTTAGGTTGCCCTGGTGTTTGGTTAGTTTATTATTTATACAAGCATTATTTTTACCTATCTTGCTAGTTATGAGCTACTTTAATGTACGTTTAGCACTAGGTATTGGTGTTTTGAGTGTGGTAACACAAGGAGTAGTATTAGCAAGAGTTCTCTCAAGAGCAGGAAGGATAGACTTGCTAAAATATTTTTTATTTTATCAAATATTTAGTTGGATTATGGGAGTTTGTGTAGTTTTTTATTACCTTTTGCCTGTCAAAATAAAATGGAAGGGAAGAACATACTCTTAGTGAGAGATGAGTTATGAGTTTGTAATAAATTGATAATGAGTATTTTACTTAATCAATATAATCTCTAAGATAACAACTAAAAAAATAATTTATGAAAAACATGAAAGTCCTCGATACATCTAGTTATAAGTCTATATATATGTTTTTATGGATTTCTATTTTTATATGTGCCTGCCAATCAGTGGAAAAAAAATCAGAAAATCAAGCAAAGTCAGATAGCAATATAACTCAGGCTAAAATTACGAGCGTAGCTAAAAATAGTGACACACTCCAACCAAGCAAAGAAAATTCACGTAATGAATATATACTTCAAATAGATTCTTCCACCATAAAACTTCCTATTTTGATGTACCCAAACTCTAAAGAAAATCTTGAACCTATTTTAGAAGCTTTCCAAGAAGGTGATACTGTCAAAATTGTCTGTTATGGCAATAGCATTACAAATGGATATAAAGTAGGTACTTCTGGGCGTGTAGCCAATCCTTACCCCGAATCTTTGGAGAAAAAACTTCAAACACATTATAAAAATCAGCATATAAAAATCATCAATCAAGGTCATAATGGCTGGCGAAGCGGAGAAGCCCTTGCCAATGTCCAAAGACTTGTAATTGCGGAAAAACCAACATTGGTTATCCTTAAATTTGGTATCAATGATGTCTATAGTAGCCTTAGTCCTGCAAGGTTTGAGCAAAATATGAGGCAACTTATCTCCCAAATCAAAGCATCTAATATACGTGTATTGGTTCTTTTGCCTACACCCATTCAGACAGAATATGAATCTAAGGTACAGCAATACGCTCCAGTCTTAGAAAAAATAACAAAAGAAGAAAAAATCGCCTTTTTTGATTTACATTCTGCTATCTTGCAAAGGCTTCAAGAAGAAAAAATTACATTAACTAAACTCTTACCAGACAATGTCCATCTTGCAGATGACTATTATGTTTGGATTTCGGATGCGATTTTTGATTTTTTGACAGCAAAAAAATAATGTTTTTATAAGTAGTAGTACTTAGCAAATGTTTAAATAAAATGCTTATTTAGGTTGAGTAAAATGCTCATTATCAGATTTTTACAGCCTAATAACCAATGACTTATAACTAATCTCTTACTTGACTTTGATATACTTAAGTTGCAAATATCTTAAAATTATACTCACCTTCTTGTTTTACAAGCTAGGGTTATTAACTATATGTATCAACATATCTTATGCTCAAGAAAAACATGTCATAGAGTTACTACCTACAAATCTTGGTGAAGAATCTACCTATCAGGCTATTCGTATTACATTAGATGACTCCAGTACACAAAGCAAGGTGTTGTTTGGTAATGAAATCAATAAAAAATCCTTTCCTTTTAAAAAATTTGCAAAGATATACCTCAAAAATAGTTCAAATATAGAGCGAGAAATTTTAATCAATTGGGGGCAACACATGAATCTAATGGTATATGATACAAGAAACACCCCCTCAAATATCCAGAACTTAGGACTCATCGCACCACACAGTCAGAAGCCTATTATTTCTCCTATTATCAAAAATAATTATAGCAAATACCTTGTCTCACCTCAGACAACAGTAGTACTATTCATCTGTCTCCAAGATATACATCCCATTCCTCAATACATAGAAATCGAGGTTTCCGATGATGGTTATTGGAAAAACAATTTGATTTTACATCGTTTTATTCAGGGACTTTTTCTGGGCTTTATGGGTTTGTTTCTCATTTTTATTCTGGTTTTTTATCTCAGCAACTTTATCTCTTCTTATCTTTATTTGCTATTGTATGTAGTGGGTATGACTGGTAGATTCTTGGCTTTTTATGGTTTTCTAAAATGGTTTAGTGAAAATCAAGTTCAAGATTATATGATTTGGATTACTTTTAGCCAAACAGGTGCTGTTTTTTTAATATTATTTATTCGTCATTCGCTTCTTATTCCTGAGCTTCACAAGGGTTTTAACCGCTTACTCTTATTGCTTATCTACTCTCGAATTATCATTTTTTTGGGTTTAATTTACATTTACTTTAATACTTATGATATTGTTTTGCTTACCAAAATCGTAGGATTTTTAGATTTATTTACACTGCCGATAGCCTTTTGGGTGTTGATTCATTTTAGTAAACAAGGTTTATTTGCAAGGTATTTACTCATTTCTACTCTTTCCTTGTTATTAGGCTTGGGAATGGGAACTTTGACTACACTTGATTTTTTCCATATTATTGGTGAGATTTATAGCCTTCAGATAGGTATTACTTCACAGTTATTTTTTATTTGTTTAGGGATGGGAGTGCAGATTAGAGCTCAAATCAACCGTGATCGAAAATCACAAGCAAAAGTACTCGTCTTGCAAAAAGAAATCACTACTCGCCTAGAACTCAAAGTACAAGAACGCACCGAAGCCCTAGTAAAAGCCAATAAAGAGATTACACTTCGTAATGATGAACTTAATAAACAACAGGAAGCAATCATCAGCATCAATAATCATTTAGAATCTCTTGTAGTAATGCGTACTGCTGAAATCACCAAACAAAATGACTCATTGCGTAATTATGCCTATTTTAATGCACACAAAGTAAGAGGCCCACTAGCCCGTATTCTGGGACTTATCTACCTTACCAAAATAGATCCTATCAAAAGTTTAGAAGATTTTAATATCCTTATCCACCAATTAGATACCTGTGCTAATGAGTTAGATAACACTATCAGAGAGATTAACGAAATCTTATCAGAAGATGATGAGGAATCACCCGATCAATAGCATACCCACTGATTATGAGTGTTTTAACGATATATTTATTTTTTAACTTCTAAGACATAGCTCATCTCAGACCCTATTCCTACTCCTTTTTGAAGTTCATACTCTAAGCTACGAAGCACATAGCCTATGTGAGGTTCTAAGATATTGGCACGTCTATCACCATAAGCTATCCAGGCAGTGTCTTTGCAAAGACGGTCAAGCGTCATCAAACCAAACTGCAGGGTAGAAGGCAATTCTTCCCAGTTTTCTATGTCTTTGAAAGAGATTTCTTCTTTGAATCTATGCTCGGCATAGTCTAAAAACAAATTCCAGCATCCTAATAACTCTTGATATGAATCTTCCAGAGATTTAACAGATATAGTAGGAAGCATATCTTCTTTTATTTTAAGTTTTTGTAAGTCTGTCCTGACATCTTTTTGAAAAAGTTGATTGAGAAAAAGACGTTTAGGTGGCACCAAAATAGACCTATCTACTTTATTGATTAGCTTAAGCTTAGTACCCGTGCCATAACTTACCTTCTCAATCAAGGCTTGTAATTCTTCTCCACTCCAGCAATATGGCTCTGTAGGCGTATCCCAAGATTTCTGACTACTAAAAGCATATTTACCTTTTACATCTAGCACAATGATACTCCCACTTTTGGCATGTTCACAAATTTCAGTCAGTAGATTTTCAAATTGGGTGGTATTAAGTTGGGACAAAATACCATGTTTTGAAAAATACATATCAAAAGAAGGCTCAGCTTTGCCGATGATGCCCAGTCCATTGCGGTAATCGTGACGTATAAATCTCACTTTCTTTTCTACTCTATATTTTTCATTGCTTCGCTCTACTTGCTCATAATCAGGTGATATGCCCATAAAAAGGCTTACCTGATTTTCAGATAATAAAAATTGCTTTTTTAAATCAATTCCTTCAGGATTTTGATTGATATGAGAAAGTAAATGGTAGCCAGAGGTTTCTCCTATTCCAAGTTCTAAGATTCTTAATCCAAGAGGTTTTGCATGTTGAAGAAGTTTTTTTAAAGCTGGTTTTATAGTAAATTGGATGATTTCTTGTTCCCAATATTTTCTAATTAAATCTTGTTCATAGCTTTTAGATTTTTTAGTGATAAAGCGAAGTTCTCCCATTTTTTGTCTTCCAGATTTTAGTGTTGTCTTGGTTTTTTGAATAAGGTGCGAAATTAGGGAGTTTTTTGCAAACCCTCGTATGCCTTCTATAAAATTTAGTAAACAATATCAAATAACAGTAACATATAACAGTTTCAGTATCAAATAACAGTGTCAGTTTCAGCTTTTAACCCGTTTTCTCGTTCCTCCTTACCAAAAATTCCCCCTTTGGGGTTACGTGGCTTTACTACTAAATGCATCTATCTAAAAATAATTATATTTATGGTTTCTATACATTAAAAAAACAAAATATTTTTATGATATAATATTTTGCATGTCAGTATTATACCCTAATTTAATTCTAGCTTAAAACGTGTTTAAACACTAAGTAAAAAGAAAAAAATAAACTGCTCAACA
>JBBRUH010000351.1:0-6305 GCA_038248005.1 Cytophagales bacterium
AGCAAAGGAAATTACACTTTCCGATGAGGAAAAAGAAATGGCAGATAGTCTATTATTAGGAGTCATTCAGAATTGGTCAGTATTAAAAAATACAACACCAGATGCCCTTAGAGCATCTTTTTTGATGCGTGAAGGCAAACTCAGCGAATATGGGCAACATTGGCAATTACAAGTGGCTTCTAAAGGAATAGATGTACTCTTAGCACAACTTCCTTGGGGTATTAGCACCTTTAAGCTCAACTGGATGGATAAAATATTCCAAGTGGATTGGACTACACCCTAATTCCAAAACCATGCACTAGAGACTAGAATAGATACTGAATATTTAGACTACTATAAATATGTAAGTTGCTTGTTGTCAAAGTGTTGTACTCATCATAGAAGTGAACTTATCAAATTATATAACGTGCTTTAAAAGAATAATCATCTCAGAAGGTTTTTAAATTCCAATTATCTAGCTAACTTTGCATCTTGGTTCATTAATTAAGTCTGGAGAGTACTGGTGAAAAAGCAAAATAAGTATGGATTAAGCCTGATAAATCTTAAAAATAAAGAATATCAGCATAACTTTTTGGTAGAAGATGACTTTTTCTCCCAATTTGAAGAATCCATTATTGAAAGAGCCACAATAAATATAGATATAAAAATGCTGAAATCTGAAACAATGATTCAGTTATATTTTATTTTTATTGGTAATGTGCAGTTGGTCTGCGATAGAAGTTTAGATGTTTTTGATTATCCAATTGATTTTCAAGAAAAAATGATTTTTAAGTTTGGTGAAGACGATGAAGTGATTTCTGATGAAATAGAAATTATTAATCGTACACGTATTTATCTTGATTTGAATCAACATATATATGAATTCATCAATCTAGCCATCCCTATGAAAAAACTACATCCTCGCTTTGAAGAAGATGCTGAGGAATATGATGATGAAGATGAGAACTTAAAGGTTGTTTACCAATCTAATAATGAGCAAAATCCAAAAAAGGAAAATAAAAGTAGTCAAACCGAGGAAGACCCACGCTGGGCTGCTCTCAAGAAATTAAAAAAATCGTAATAGTTAAATAAATAATTAATCTAAATTAAATAGTTTTTGAGTTATGGCACATCCAAAACGAAAAATATCGAAAACTCGCCGTGATAAACGACGCACACATGATAAGGCTGTAGTAAGACCTATAGCAATCTGCCCTGAAACATCAGAAGCACACCTTTACCACCGTGCTTATATAGTAGATGGAGATTTGTATTACAAAGGTAAAAAAATCGTCGAAGGCTTTAAGTCTGTTGGCTAATCTTTCGTAGATTTACCAAAATTTAAACCTTGCAAATTTATGAAAATTGCTTTGGACGCAATGGGTGGTGATTTCGCACCAAAAGCAGTAGTGGAGGGTGCTTTGTTAGCTTCTACCAAAGTATCTTCTGCTACCCAGATTATCTTAATAGGGCATACAGAAGAAATACAAGCTTGTCTATCCACAAATCAAACTTTACCTGATAATGTAAAGATTGTGCATGCAGAACAGCAGATTGAGATGGGAGAACATCCCCTCAAAGCTCTTTCTAATAAACCACAATCAAGCATCTCGGTAGGGTATAGTCTTCTCAAGAAAAAAGAGATAGACATATTTTGTAGTGCTGGCAATACAGGTGCAATGCTTGTAGGTGCGATGTTTAGCGTAAAACTAGACCAAGTAACTCGCCCTGCAATTATGAGCTATGTACCTCAGCTGTCTGGTAAAAAAACAGTCATGTTAGATGTAGGTGCTAATACAGATTGCAAGCCTGAGACACTCAATCAATTTGGTGAAATGGGTACAGTCTATTATCGTCATTTATTTGATGTAGAGAGTCCACGTGTTGCCCTAATTAACCTAGGAGAAGAACCTTCTAAAGGTAATCTCCATTCACAGGCAGCATACAAATTATTAGAAGTTAATCCAAAGATAAATTTTGTAGGGAATATAGAAGGACGTGATTTATTTGCAGATAAAGCTGATGTACTTGTCTGTGATGGATATATAGGAAATGTAATTATCAAAATGGCTGAATCTTATTACGAGATTTTGAGAGATAAGGAGTTTTTTGATCCATTCTTCGAAAACTTTAATATTGAGTCCGTAGGTGGAAGTCCTATTCTAGGGATTGATGCCAATGTGATGATTGCTCACGGGATTTCTAATGCACATACCATCAAAAACTTGGTCTTTATGGCTCAACAAATTGCAGAAGCTAAGATTATTAGTAAACTGAAAGAATCTTTGAATAATTAAATAAAGATAAGTAAGAAAGTGTGGGTAAATGAATGCCTAATTATTCTATGAAAGCATTGATTACCAATTTTCGTAAATCCACTCACTTTTATTCATGGGTGATTGTTACCGTATTTTTATATTGAGTACAACAGTTCAAGTCAAGTAAAATACTTGAATAAGTGAAAGCTGAAATAAGTTTTTTCACTTTTATCTCTATAAAAAAATGAAACCGTAATAATATTCACTCTTTTTTAAAATTAAAATTATATCGTCTATGTCAAAAATCCAAGCAGCCATCACGGGAGTAGGGTCTTATGTACCTGAATATATCCTTACCAATTCAGAACTTGAAAAAATGGTAGATACTACTGATGCTTGGATAACAAGCCGAACGGGCATCAAAGAAAGACGAATCTTAAAGGGTGAAGGCAAAGGCTCCTCTCACATGGGGATTGAAGCAGTCAAACAACTTCTTAAAAAGACCAACACAGACCCTAAAGACATAGACCTTCTCATCTGTGCTACTACTACTCCTGACTTTGTTTTTCCAGCTACTGCCAACCTTATCGCTAGTGAAGTAGGGGCTACTAATTCTTTTAGCTATGATATGCAAGCTGCTTGCTCAGGATTTTTATATTCTCTTGCAGCAGCTTCGCAATTTATAGAAACTGGGAAGTATAAAAAAATAATTGTAGTAGGTGCTGATAAAATGTCATCTATCATTGATTATACAGACCGTGCGACTTGTATTATTTTTGGAGATGGTGCTGGTGCTGTGTTGCTAGAGCCTAATACAGAAGGCTATGGTATCATTGATTCTATGATGCAATCTGATGGCTCAGGGATGGTGCATCTTCACCAAAAAGCAGGTGGAAGCCGCCGACCACCAACCATAGAAACAGTCCAAAACCGTGAGCATTATGTCTATCAAGAAGGTACTGCTGTTTTTAAACAAGCAGTAGTGAAAATGGCAGAAGTTTCTAAAAACATTATGGATCGCAATCATTTAACAAGTGATGATGTAGCCTGGCTCGTGCCACACCAAGCCAATAAACGCATTATAGACGCAACTGCCCACAAGATGAATCTATCTGATGATAAAGTAATGCTCAATATCCATCGCTATGGCAATACCACCAATGGCACGCTTCCACTTTGTCTTTCAGACTATGAATCTCAGCTCAAAAAGGGAGATAATCTTATTTTGGCAGCGTTTGGAGGTGGTTTTACTTGGGGCGCTTTGTATATCAAATGGGCTTATGACTCTCAAGCATAAAATGAAACTTACATCATCACAAGATTTTAATTTTTTTTATAGATAATTGCATATTATTACAAATCAATAATCTACACTTAATAATTGAGAGAAGGTGAGAAAAAACCCCTATTTTGCTGATTTTGATTGAATAATAAATTTAAAATTTTAGAGTTTATTTGATTAAATTATCATTTCTTCTTAATAATAGATATTAATCATTAATTTATAATTGAAACTCACTATATCTCAAACTTTAAGTAAGTAATTTTTTTAAGATGAAAGCACAAGAAATTCAAGACCTTATCGATTTTATTGCCAAATCTGGATTATCAGAGGTAAACATTGAAACTGATAGTTTCAAGATAAATGTAAAACGCAATCAAGCTCCCATAATGATGGAGGCAGCCCCTGTTGCTGTTCCTATACAACAAATTCCTCAAACTACTGCTACTACACCGACCAATACTCCCTCTGATGATACAGCAGAAAAGCCAAGCACTACGAGCAATGCCAAATTGGTAGAGATTAAATCTCCTATGATTGGCACTTTTTATCGCTCAGCTAATCCTGATAGCCCTTCTTTTGTAAATATAGGAGATGATGTGAAATCAGGACAGGCAGTGTGTATTATTGAAGCCATGAAACTCTTTAATGAAATAGAATCAGAAGTAAGTGGCAAAATTGTGAAAGTATTGGTAGATAACGCTACCCCTGTAGAATATGACCAACCTCTATTTTTGGTAGAGCTTAATTAATTTTAATAAGGGTTTATTGTGCTCAAGCTAAATTATGATTACTTAATTTATTGCTTTTGTATGAATTCTACTTCTGTAGTACCCTGTTTGGTTTTTCAGATTTAGCAAAGTTTTAATCGTATGTTTAAGAAAATATTAATAGCCAACCGAGGCGAAATAGCCCTTCGTATCATCCGTACTTGTCGTGAAATGGGTATCAAAACAGTAGCAGTGTATTCTACTGCTGACAAAGATAGTCTGCATGTAAGATTTGCTGATGAAGCAGTTTGTATTGGCAAGCCAGCTAGTCGTGATTCTTATCTCAAAATACCTCATATCATCGCTGCTGCTGAGATTACTAATGCAGATGCGATTCACCCAGGGTATGGTTTTTTGTCAGAAAATGCCGAGTTTTCAAGAATATGTGCCGAGCATGGCATTAAGTTTATAGGTGCTACTCCTGAGATGATAGACACTATGGGAGATAAGGCTACTGCAAAAAAGACCATGAAAAAAGCAGGAGTTCCTACTATTCCAGGTTCAGAAGGACTTTTATCTTCCATCGCAGAAGGTAAAAAATTATCCGTAGGCATTGGTTATCCTGTCATTATCAAAGCAACTGCTGGAGGTGGAGGACGTGGGATGCGTATCATCAAATCTGAAGCAGAGTTTGAGGCAGCTTGGCACTCTGCTAAGCAAGAAGCCGAAGCAGCATTTGGTAACAGCGGATTATATTTAGAGAAATTTGTAGAAGAACCTCGCCATATAGAAATACAAGTAGTAGGAGATCAATTTGGAAAAGTATGTCATCTCTCAGAGCGTGATTGTTCTATCCAACGCCGCCATCAAAAGCTATTAGAAGAGACTCCTTCTCCTATTATGACTCCTAAGCTTCGCAAAAAGATGGGAGAAGCTGCTATCAAAGCAGCTAAATCTATTAATTATGAAGGAGCTGGTACAGTGGAGTTTTTGGTAGATAAGCATGGTGATTTTTACTTCATGGAGATGAATACTCGTATCCAGGTAGAGCACCCTATCACCGAAGAAGTAACAAGCTTTGACCTTATCAAAGAACAAATTAAAGTAGCCGCAGGTGTGCCTATCTCAGGTAAAAATTATGAGCCTTTGCTCCATGCCATTGAGTGTAGAATCAATGCAGAAGACCCAAGCAAAGGCTTTCGTCCTTCTCCAGGCAAAATCACTAATCTGCATGTCCCTGGTGGGCATGGGGTAAGGGTAGATAGTCATATCTATTCTGGTTATACTATCCCTCCTAACTATGATTCTATGGTAGCCAAGCTCATCGTGAGTGCCCAGACTAGAGAAGAAGCCATCATCCGTATGAAAAGAGCCTTGCAAGAGTTTGTGATTGAAGGTGTAAAGACAACCATTCCTTTTCATATTAAATTAATGGACAATGAGATTTTTAAGAGTGGTATATTTACTACTGCCTTTATGGATACTTTTGATTTAAGTGATTTATAGCTTTAAAGTTAGATTGCCTATAAAATCAATAGTCAAGAAGTTATAATTTCTTGACTATTGGTTTTTTAAAGAGAGGGTGAGGTATTCATGTCCCTTTTCGTGATTAATGTCTAAAAAACGGCTCTAGAAATCTGAAGATATAAGATTGGAAGGTTGATTTGGTGAGGTTTTTTTGTCGTGCCGTAGGCACCTGCTATACTGCGTAGCCCTCTTTTGATACGCCTTCAGATTCTTACAGAATGACAAGGTAGAATGATTTGATTTTTAAATAAATTTTTCATTTCATTTTAATTTAGAGGTTAAAAATTATCTTACTTTGTAATCAAAGCGACCTTCAGTAATCCGAATAGTATCACAATCAGAAGCTGAAAGTGTAGCCTCAAAGGTGCCTGCGATGATGAAATTTTGCATATCATATTTAGTGATAGTGATGCTTCCATCTACTACAGAAGTTAATCCTGAATCTGTTGGATATCCACCATAGTAGCAATAACGAGGAGTATTCGTAAAAAAGAAAACACCTGCTTCTTCAGCAGCACCATCTATCTGATAAGTACCTATACTTGATAA
>JBBRUH010000352.1:0-6300 GCA_038248005.1 Cytophagales bacterium
CCATCTTGTTGATAGAGAAGTATTAGAGCATAAACAAGGTGATAATTATAAAATTCAAGTTAAACTTTTTCAAGAATGGTTATTAAGACATTAAACACTGAAAATCCTTTTGCGGATTATGGCAATATCGTTGAAGGTGAACGTTTTATAGGTAGAAACCACGAAATAATGGCAATACACAATCGTGTACTTGGGTCTAATTATGGCAACCTTGCTATAATGGGATTACCACGTATTGGTAAATCAAGTTTAGCTTGGAATGCCCTGATGGCAAAAAAGGCTAAATTAGTGCAAAGAAAAATTTTAATAGAACGAATAAACGTAGGCAGTATCTCTACCACCAAAGCCTTCTACCTAAAACTAATGGATAAGGCTTTGCCAAATGTGCGAAGTCTGAACTCTGAGCTATATGAGCAACTTGCCACAACAAGACAAACTTATGATAACACAAATAGTGAGAACGAAATTGAGTTTTTCTTCGCATTAGCCAAGCAATCTAACTACAGACTTGTTTATATCTTAGATGAATTTGATAATGTTGCAAATTTTTTCAAATTGGAAAACTTTCAACTTTTAAGGGAGTTGTCAATTTCGCCAGAAACCAAAATTTGCCTTGTAACCGTTTCAAGACGTAGTATCCAAGAGATAGAACCAGAAAATGGTGCAATTTCAAATTTTTATGGTGTTTTTTCAGACCTACATTTAAAGCTATTTAGTGAAACTGATTTACAACAATATTGGCAAAGAGTAGAAAATTTGGACATTGAAATTTCAAATGAATATAAAAAAGAAGTATATTATTTTGTTGGAAATCATCCATATTGGCTTGATTTGGTCAATTACCACATATTCAATGAAGTCAAATCAAGTAGTAAAAATAGTTTAGAAGTTTTAGCAGAAATTGGTGGCAATTTAAAGAAAACCTTATGGAATAATTATGATGATATTATTTCTTTAATGGATAAAGAGGGCTTAAAAAGTCATTTTATACAAGCAGTAGTTGGTCCCGTTCTAAATCTTACTCAAATGAGCATTGAACGATTAGCGAAATATGGTTTAGTCAATGCCATTTCAGCAAGAGAAAAATATGGTAATTACTTTCAAAGTTTAATTGATGCTGGCTTAGCAAAGGAAAGTGATATTTCCTACAATTCAATTTCTTCACATTTAAACGATTATCTCAAACAAAAAGAGGTAGAATTTGATATCTGGGCTATTTGGAATGAAGCAGAACATCAAGTTAGAAACCTAATTACAGTTCACTTGAAAGAAAAATATGGTGAGGATTGGAAGGATAATTTTGTTGAAACAAATCCCAAACAAGCTAATAATATTATGAAAATGGAATCAATGCGAGATGAAAATAAAAAAAGATTTGGGGATCTTGCCTCATACGACCTTATACGTTACACATATCCGTTGGAAATGTGGGATATTTTTATTAATTCAGATTGGACTTGGTTTCAAAAAATATTCAATACAAATAATAAGCAAGATTGGCAAACCAAATTCTCTTTATTGGCAAAAGTAAGAAACCCAATTGCACATAGCAATAAAGATTTTGTTTTGCAAGATACATTAACCAAAGCCAAAGAAATTTGTAGCGAAATCATTGAAAAAATAAAAAATCGGGAGGAAAATAGATAATGCCTGCCACAACATTACGTTTCCCAAAAAAGCGAGGCAGACGTGCATAATTTAAGCTTTTGTCTTTTCTATAAATTAAGAGTACATTATTCAAACTTATACTTTTAAACCACCATCTTTGCCGTGAGCATTATACGTTGATGAAACCATAATCCCTCCCCTTTCTAGGTAAAAGGGAAGTTGAGCATATTTCTAACCCACATTTTACTAAGGGAATACATTCTCATGTCCACAGTTTTTACAAGTATGGAGTTCCGTATTGCTATTGAAGCGTGTAAATACCTCTGGAAGTTGTTTTACGATGTCTTTTAAAGGGAAATATTCTTCATACAAAAGATGAGTACACTTCTCACAATACCACTGAAATCCATCTTTATGTTCCTCTCCTCTTTTTTGCTCTATCACCAGTCCGATACTGCCAGCAGGGCGTTGTGGAGAGTGAGGGGTTTTAGGGTTAAGCAGATAAATATCTCCTTCATTGATTTTGACATCTACAAACTCTCCATTTTGGATAGTTTTTAGGACAATATTACCTTGTATTTGATAGAAGAATTCTGGAGTTTCATTATAATGATAGTCCTTGCGTTGGTTAGGCCCACCTACAGCCATCACTATAAAATCACCTCCAGGGTATATTTCTTTGTTACCTACGGGAGGTTTGAGCGTATCTTTGTTTTCTTCTACCCATTGCATTAAGTTTTTTACATTGAAAGCAGACATAGTTTGATTTTTAATGTGTTTAATAATAAGTAGAGGGTCAAAATTAGTTTGCATTTGATATTACTATAAAAAACTGATTATCAGTATTTTAATAGAATAACTTATCACTCATCATTTATAACTCATCACTTACATTACATAATGGATAAAAGAGATAATTTGTTTATATCTAATGACGGATTAAAAATCATATTGATAAGTAGGTGTTTTTTGTAGAGGTGCTTTAGGTCTTCCTACATTAAGCAGGTAATTAAGATGAAAACCTGTAAAGACATAAAAATCATCTACTTTACTTCCTCCTCTTTGGTCACCCTTACGTCCGTATCCATCAAAAGTCTGATAAGGAAGACCATCTGTACCTATAAAAGTAATCAGCCCTAGCTGTAGATTACTACTCAAACGATTGATTTGTTCCTGACGAGAATCACCACTAAATACCGAATTAGGTTCTAAAGTTCGGTTAGTAAATTCATATACGCCATTAGGTAAATCACCTGGATCAGGGAAAAGACCACTTACATCATCTAAGTAATCAGTAAAAGTATATCGCATACCTACTTCCATAGATAAATCCCAGCGATAGTCTAGTCTAACTTTCACACCTAAACCCATAGGGATTACAGGCTGCATTAAAGAATATTTTTTAGCATAGCCAGGTTGACCTTGTCCTTCAGTCCCCAAATCCCTTAAAGGAACCCAAGTATTGCTTAGAACACCTGGGCCTCTTGCTTCTGGGCTATGCAACGCAACTCCTATCCCCACAAAAGCATACGGAGTTATTTTTCTACGTCTGTAATACAAACCTTGATTAGGGATGATATCAAAAACCGCCATGACAGAAAACTCCCATATACGATTCCTAAAGTGAAGATTACGGATATAACGGTATCTTGCTAAATCATCATTGGGATTTGCTGAGGTATTATCATCTCCCACAATACGTCCTGTGGTGATACTCCCTCTTAAATAGGTGAAGGAATTTATTTTTTTGACGGCATGAATACCAAAACCTACACGGGTTAATCCAATATCAGTATTGAAGCGAGCATTGGCAGGGTTTAAATCTCCATAATAATTACTAGCATTAAGTTGAAGACCAACAGCGAGATAATTTCTGTCTTCGGTTTTGCGTGCTTTCTCTTCTATTCTGTAGATACGTGGTGTAACTCTCTCTAAACCTACTCGTCCATCTTCTAAAAACGGAAATTTTACAAATATCTTGATTTCTTGATGATCTCTATAATCTTTCACAGGTACTTTGATAACTCTATCTACTTCTACTTCTACCGATACATAAGTATCTTCTAACAGTATATTAGTTGCTTTTATGGTTCGGTATTTAAACTCAATGCCTTCTTGATACCATTGCTCAATATACTTTAGATAGGCATCTGCTATAAAACTATTGAGCAGAAACTGGACAGCTATATCATTATAAACAGGTGTAGCGTTAGAGTCAAAATAATCTAAGGTGTTATAACGTTCATTGATATTTTTATTTCCTATAATATTAAGTGTGTTTTCATAATCTTCCACAAAAGTTTCAGCTCTTTTTTTTATATATTCTTGCTCATAGTCAGCAAGTGGAGGGCGAACATCTCCAACCGATTCTTCACAAATTGTTTCTTGGTGATTAACTATCTGAAAAATAATAGGAAGACCTGTTTTTAAGGTGGGTCTATTTTGAAGAATGGGGAATTTCATATAAATATCAATAGAATCTCTATTGATGTTCATTGCATTGTCTGTACCTAGTATTCCCTCTAACTTTTTAAAAACCTCTGCCTTGACTACATAAAAATTTTGATCATTAATCCTTTGATAGCAAGGGTTTTTAAGATTAGTGCTGTATTCAAATTTTACCCCACCTGGATAATATTTAGGAATTCCCTCTAGATAATCCCTTACAGTAACTGTTTTCTTTTCTTGGTTAGATCTTGATAAATCATCATAAACAGGCGAATTAGAAGATTCGAAGAAAGAGGAAAGAGTCTTATTGATATCATCATTTTGAAACTGTTTATTAGTAGCAGAAGCTATAGAGTTCAGGTTGTTTTTATAGTCTTCCACCAATTTATCGGCTTCTCTGAGCATTCTACTTCTATCTGCGTCTGTATAGGTATTAATCTGGGCTTGCAGCAGAATAGATGGATAGAAATATAAGGCCAAATAAAGGAGGCCTGTTATAACTTTTTTCCAGAGGTGTTTTTCTATCTTTATTAACATACAAAATTTTAATTCGATTCTTAAGTCAATAATTTATTTATCAAAAAAACTTGTTCTTTGATGGTTCGTGATACAATTAGTGTCAGAAATAAAGACTCAGGGATTACCCACAGCAAAAAACACATAATTCTAACTTGTGTTATTTTTGGATAGGGTATTTTAATTAAAGAATGTTTTTATTATATTAAGCTGTCTATCCACTAAATAGAACATTAATTCGTAAAAATACAATCATTATTTAATTTTTTTTAAAATCTTACTTCTTATTCACATTAAACCTTGACTTTTTATTCAAATCATAAATTTTTTGGTCATTTTAATACTGATTTTAAACAATAAACAACCAACATTAAATTTTGTCAAAAATGGCAAAGTACTTTACTGTCATAATGTCATTTTTTCGAGTTTTTTTGTAATTTTGTAATCCAAATGAAAATCCTATGCAAAAAGAAATCATCAAAGAACTAGATATATTAAGCCCAGAAGATAAAGAGGGCTGTGAAGTAGTAAGCATTAGTGAAGAGCAAAACACTGGCAAAGCTAGAAAATTATACATAGAAAGTTATGGCTGCCAGATGAACTTCTCAGACAGTGAGATAGTAGCTTCTATTATGCATCAAAATGGCTTTGATACTACCAACCAAGTAGAAAATGCTGATTTGATTTTTCTAAACACATGTGCTATCCGTGACAATGCAGAGCAAAAAATAAGACATAGACTGAGTAACCTGAATGCACTCAAAAAGAAAAAGCCTGAACTACTCATTGGGGTCTTAGGTTGTATGGCAGAGAGATTAAAAAGCCAACTTTTAGAAGAAGAGAAAATAGTGGACTTGGTAGCAGGACCAGATGCCTACCGTGATTTGCCCAACCTAGTAGGAGAGGTAGATATGGGGCATAAAGCCGTAAATGTATTTCTTTCTCGTGAAGAAACCTACGCAGATGTTTCCCCTGTGCGTCTTAATTCTAATGGGATTACTGCTTTTATCTCCATTATGAGAGGCTGTGATAATATGTGTTCTTTTTGTGTAGTGCCTTTTACACGAGGACGTGAGCGAAGCCGTGATCCTCATTCTATCATAAGAGAAGCCCAAGACCTGTGTGACAAAGGCTTCAAAGAAGTTACCTTATTAGGTCAGAATGTAGATTCTTATCTTTGGAGTTCTAATCCAGATGTCATCTCTATCACTGCCGAGAAAAAAGCCATCAAAAAAGGAATAGATTTGACGGGCATAGAAATCGTTGATTTTGCACAACTTTTAGAGAAAGTAGCTTTAGTAAGCCCCGAACTGAGGGTTCGTTTCTCTACTTCTCACCCCAAAGACATGACAGATGACGTGCTACACATGATGGCAAAGTATGAAAATATCTGTAATTACATACACTTACCTGCTCAAAGTGGAAATACAGAGGTGCTAGAGAGAATGAACAGAGGCTACAGCCGTGAATGGTATTTGAATCGTATCAAGGCTATTAGAGAGATTATAGGAGAAGATTGTGGGATTTCTACAGATATGATTTCAGGCTTTTGTGGCGAAACTGAAACAGAACACCAAGAGACATTAAGTCTGATGGAAGCCGTAAAATATGATTTTGCTTATATGTTTTACTATTCAGAAAGACCTAATACGTCTGCCGCTAAAAAATATACAGATGATATAGATTTAGAAACTAAGAAAAGAAGACTGCAAGAAATCATAGCTCTAC
>JBBRUH010000353.1:0-6284 GCA_038248005.1 Cytophagales bacterium
ACAGACCTCTCCGAACTAGACCTCAATGGCACTTATACTTATGCTGATTATCTTACTTGGCGTTTTGAGCAAAGTGTAGAGCTTATCAAAGGCAAAATATTCAACATGTCGCCTGCACCAAGCAGAAAGCACCAATATATCTCTACACAACTACAAGGTTTGTTATTTATTCACCTAAGAAATAGTTTTTGCGGACTTTATTCTGCTCCTTTTGATGTGCGATTGCTTGATAAGAAAAAGCCAAGCCGATTGAATCAAGATATTTATACTGTGGTGCAACCTGATATTTGTGTGATTTGTGATAAAACCAAACTAGACGAGCAGGGCTGTATAGATGCACCCGATTTGATTATTGAAATCCTCTCACCAGGCAACTCTAAAAAAGAAATGAAAACCAAACATGCCCTCTACGAAGAAAGTGGCGTGAAAGAGTATTGGATTGTATTTCCCTCAGAACACGTTTTGCAGCAGTTTATCTTGAATGATTTAGATAAATACGAACTCAAAAGCAGCTTTGCAGAAGATGAGGTTTTCAATGCACATATTTTCCCCGAATTGAGTATAGACTTGGCGGAGGTTTTTGCTGAGTAGGAAGCCCCCAACTCCCAAAGGGAGGATTTTCTTCTATTGTAATGCTACAAGCATTCAGTATGACAAAGACAAAGTATATTCCTGTCACTCTGGAAGAGTCTATTATACTGTGTAGCTTTTTTTCTTTACCTTCCCCACACATAAATGTATGGACTGATTAGACAATTTATTCCAAAGAAAACTGATTTTAGTGAACTAACACATGAGTTTATAAAACAAGTTGGAAACATTCTAAATAACAGACCTAGAAAAAGATACAATTGTGAAACACCTAATGAAAAATTTAATCAATTAATCAACAATAAAGTTGCATTTAAAACTTGAATGTGCGTTTCATATATTTATTACTTATCAAATTTGATGTTTAGGATGAGGTATTTTACGGTCATTTATTTTAGCTAAAATAGTTTCTGAACTTGCATTAGTCTAATCATAGAATTTCTTTGAAAATCACAAAATTTTAAATTCTAGCAAGTCCTGTGGACAGGGCTTGCTAGAATCGAAAGGATACCAGAGGCATCTTACGTTTATAAAAAGACAATCAAGATAGCTAGTGCGACTCCTATCGGGGTCGTACCACACCCTCTTATTATTTTCTATAAACGTTGTATTCCTACGGAATAAAAATAGTCCAAACCGAGAACTGGGTCTAGCCTTATCAAAAGGCTAATCACTAGTCTACGTTAAATTAGGTATATTATTAACTAAATAGTCCCTAATATTAGTTATGATAACTTTGAATAAACAGCTATTCTACTACTAAAAACAAAACAAAAAACCCTCTCTAAGGTTGCTTAGAGAGGGTTTTATAATAGAAAAAGGTGCTAATTAATGACCTCCTTTTTGGCAACACTTAGGAAGCTTGTTATGGGCTTCTTTATCAGCTACCATATCTTCGGCATCATATCCTGCTTCGTTGACGGCTTTTTTCAAATCTTCTTCACTTACTTGAGTGCTGTTGTAAGTAATGTTGATTTTGTTGGCAGCTACATCTACGCTAGAAGATTTTACACCTTTCACAAGTGAAAGTGCTTTTTCGATTCTGTCTTTGCACATTTCACATTGTACCGAACTAGAGAAACTCACTTCTTGATTACCAATGGCTTTTCCATTTTCAGATTTCATTTCCTTTTTAGCATTTTCAGATTTCATTTCCTTTTTAGCCTTTTCGGATTTCATTTCTTTTTTAGCCTTCTCAGCTTTTTCACTCTTTTTCTGAGCTTGGGTCTCAAAAGCTAAAAAGCTCAAGACCAATACGAATAGAACAACTACATTTTTCATAATTATTAAAATTTAAGGGTTAAAAAAAAGTTTTAAATATCAAATAACAGTATCATATTTCAGTTTCAGCAATAGCGAAAAAACACAATCAAGCCCACAAATTTATTTGTGGGGCTAGTTTATCATGAGTAGGTATCTGCTTTATAACATAGTCTTTTTACACAACTTCAGATTCCTAACAGAATGACAGGGAAAATAATATCTAGCCTTCACATTTCTACACTTCATTCCTTCGCTAAATCTAGCCTTCATACTTCAAACCTATTAAGGTATCGTAAAGCGGAAACCAGCATAGAGTACTCTTCCCATTACTGGGCCATAAATCATTCCTGCATCAAAGCCCTGCTCAAAAGGAGTATTTCCCCCTATGACTGCGTTGTTTTGTCTAAAATTAGCTAGGTTTTCACCTCCTATATATACATCCCATTTAGAACTTACTTTGTGGGTAATCTGACCACCAAACAGCCAAAAAGAAGGACTACGTGAAGACATATTCTGCGTTTCTGTGCCTGCATTAGGCAATCTCTGCGAACCCACCCACTGTGTAGTAAAATCAAATGTCCATCTATCAGCACGAGTAGCGTAAGCAAGATTACTAAAAAAACGATGCTTTGCCACAAAAGGGGCTTCTTCTAAGCGTCCTTGAATACGTGTCTTAACATCATAATACTTATAAGCCACCGTCAAATCTAATGATTTAAGGATAGGATAGCTCAGATTTGCCTGAAAACTATTTGCCCAAGCGCTTCCATCTTGGTTATAAATCAATAATTGATTGGCATCTGTATCCAAATCTACCACGGCACGATTCTTAAAATCTGTACGATAAAAATCTAAAGTAAGTGTAGCTTCTTGCTTCAAAAAAGTAAAACGCTGTGTAAAATTACCTCCATAATTCCAAGCTATCTCTGGCCTTAGGTCTGAAGCAATATCAAGGCTGCGGCTACTAATCAAGAAACCAATATTCTCTGCAATCGGATTGACTACTCTTAGCCCTCTCCCAGCAGAAAGACGTAAGATGCTGTTTTTGGCAAGTTCGTATTTGAGATGCAAACGAGGTGATAAAAAAGTACCATAAAGATTATGAAAATCCGCTCTCAATCCTGATACAATGCCTAGCTTATCACTTGGGTTAAAGGTATGCTCTACAAATACCCCTGGTACAGATTCTGTTCTTTGTCTATCATAAGTCGCATTGTCGAGGTTATTGACTAAATAAAGTTCATCATAATCATCTAAAATATAACTTGCACCAGTCTTCAATACATGTTTTGCTCCAAAAGAAGTCTGAAAAATGGCTTGAAGATTAAACGTATTTTGCTGGGCATCATAGTTATTTACTCCCCAAAAACTTTCTTGATTGTGGTGGGCAGCAGAGACGATAATCCCTAAACTTTGGTCAGGATTGGATTTAGATAAAAAACCAAATTTCCCAAATACTTCTCCCTGCTGTGTCTTAGCTCCAAAGCCATAAGGCAAAGCAATGGCTCTTTCTTGTCCTTTTTGAAATTCGTTTTGCCCTGCGGTTTTATCATCATACATGGCTCTGAACCCAAACTGCATTTCAAAATTTTCGCCGTGGTATTTCCAGCGATTAATGGCATTCAGTTGTGTATAAAGAGGTGTATCCATAAAGTCATCCTCATTCATATCTACTACATTGCTAAGATTACTGGCGTGCAAGAGTAAACCCGTACTCCATTTATCACTCAATTTGATGGCTGTATTGAGGTTGCCTTCTATGCGTCCGTTGCCATTGACATAGCCGTTGAGCAGAAGTGCTTCACTGTTTTCGGGCTTGGCAAGTTCTACATTGATTTGCCCTGTGATAGATTCATAGCCATTGACTACGGAGCCTGCCCCCTTATTGATGTCTATTGATTTGACCCAAGTGCCAGGAATAAAGCCTAAGCCACTGCGAGCAGAAAGCCCTCTCACTGTAGGGATATTTTCTCTTAAAATCTGAGAATACACACCATCCAAGCCCAACATTCTGATTTGCTTGCCTCCACTGACAGCATCTGTGGTGCTTACATCTACAGAAGGATTGGTTTCAAAACTCTCAGAAAGATTACAACAAGCGGCTTTTCTTAAATCTTTGGTAGTGAGTAATTCGGAAGTAATAGTCTCACGGTCAAGGGATTTACCACTTTCTACCACTACTATATCAAGTGTATTACTAGGTTTGAGAGAAATTTCTAGATAATTCTCTTGATTGATGTTCAAAGTATCATTGAGATAGCCTATGTAGGTAACTACCAAGCGTTTACTTTGTGGATTAAGGGGAAGTTTAAACTTCCCTTCTTCATCGGTAGCTACTCCTTGTGTAGTGCCTAGCCAAAATACATTCGCTCCTACTAAGGGAGTTTTGGCATTGTTGGCTTTTTCATAAACCACTCCTTGCATTGTTTGGGCTGAAACATGGTGAATACTCATGCACACAAGCCCTAAAATAAGATATAGTATTATTCTATAATTCATAAATCTTTGATATATAGTTGTTGATTAATATTTGATGAAGGTGTGCTTATTTGCCTCTAAGTAGATGGTCAAAATTAGTTTATATTTTAATTTTGGTATAAATAATTGATTATCAGAATTTTACTAGTAAAACTCATCACTCATCATTTATAACTCATCACTTAAGATAAATCACAACCTCATAGGTTATAAATCAAATGTACTAAATCAGAAGAGTAGAATGGAGAGATATAATTTGCCGTCCGCTTTTGGGAGGTGGACTGATATGTTTAGAAAAATCATCAGATATGATTGGTTTTTCTGAATAGAAAGAAGTAAATCTAGCATCAGTAAAATCTGCTACCAAAGGGAGCAAAATCTGCTGATTAGCAGAAAATAAAGTATAATTTTTGAAAGCAAAGAAATAATATTGGGCTTCAAAAGTACAGCAAGCGTCTTCTGAGCTAGGTAACTCTTGTGTAGAAGAACAGCAATCTGATTTTGATTCTTTTTGGAGAGGTTTGCAACAAGACATTTCTTCTAAAACTTCGGGCATATTACAAGTGCGCTCTACAAAGGTAAATCCTGTAGAACTAAGCAATACTTGGAATATCAGCCAAATAGAAAGAATATGTTTATTTACTTTTTGCATATATTTCTTTGATTTTTTTTAAACGATTTTTAAGTGCTATTTGTTCCAAAATTATTTTTAAAAACAATAATTAAATAAAGTAAAAAGTTAGTTTAGGTGAAAAACTCATTATCACGTTATTACAAACTCGTAATTTATAACTCATCTCTCACTTAGTTCTATTTTTTTTACGCAAAATTCATTCTTTTATTACTTGAAGACATCTAAAACCCTTCTATCTCTCGTTTAGGTAAAAAATAATCGTTTTAGCGGAAGCCGAAAAGCTACTATTAGAGTAGGCAAATCATTAAATCATAAATACTCAGTATGAAAAAATTTATCTTAATTTCTTTCCTAATTTTTGGATTCATAGGGCAAGTCTTTGCTCAAGACAATGACAAAATGTTTAGCCTTGGCGTGAGAGGCACTATCAATGGCTCTTGGATTGGCGAACTACCTACAAGCACTGAGGAAGTAGAAAATATCAACCGAGATGACTTAAAAATAGGGTTCGTAGGGGGAGTTTGGACTCAGTTTAAGGTATTAGGTGGGTTTTATATTCAGCCAGAAGTTACTATTTCACAAGTGGGAGGTAGCTATAGCTATAAATTTAATGTAGATAATGGAGGTCAAAGCCCTGCAACTCTGTTTGAAAATGCTAAAAATATTACACTTACCAATTTAGATTTCCCACTATCATTAGGCTATCGTTTACCATTGGGACCTATTGGTTTAAATCTAAATATTGGAGGAATATTTTCTACTGTATTGAGTGCCAAAGAAACTTACCAACAAGAAAGTTTTAATGGGCTTGTAAGCTTAGGACGTGAAAAAGCAGAGCGTGATATCAAAGATAAAATCAATAACTTTCAAGCTGCATTGCAAGGAGGTATCGGCTTAGACTTCTCTAGAATTATGCTTAATTTTAATATTCAGCAAAACCTTACTCAAGTCTATGAATCACAGACTGATACCATTAATCTAAGCCCAGAAGAACTTTCACTTCAAGCTGACCGTCAAAAACAAAGACTTCTCTCTGCACAAGTGAGCATCGGCGTGAGATTATATTAATTTCATATTCATATAATAATGGCATGTAGTCTGAAAACTGACACTGTTATTTGACACTAAAAACTGACACTGACAATGTTATTTGATACTGCCATTGTTATATGAAACTAATAGTCATTTATTTTATAGAAAAATATCTATCTGGCTGGACTACGACAGCCTCTACTCCATTGAAAATCTTTGGAGCTACTTTTTTGATAATATTGTAACTAGCATTTACATCTGCATTAATTAGAAATCCTTTGGCAGT
>JBBRUH010000354.1:0-6280 GCA_038248005.1 Cytophagales bacterium
GTGAAGAAAAAACCAAAGCATTCCCGAGAGGTGAAAATGGTGTTATCACTGCCGATTCTAAGTTTGCTGTGTTTAATATCAAACCACAGCTAGACAGCGTAAAAGCACTCCGCCGAATCAAAACCAAGAAAGAAGATTTACCCAAAGATACGCTTGGTATTTATGCCTTTCTAGGAGATAGCCTTGTAAAGATTCCTAACATTCTTTCCTTTAAAACCCCAGAAAAAGCAGGGGCTTGGGTAGCTTATCACCTTGCTCCCGAAAAAAAGAAAAAAGGAGAAAAATCTACCATGGATTCTACTCAAACAGATACGCTCAGTATCAAAAGAGAGAAACCAAAGGAGGAGAACAAACTAGAAAAAACCATCAAAGATGAGAAAAAGAAAGATAAAAAAGAAGAAAAAGAAACTCCTAAAAAAGAGGAAGAAATAAAGCCAGAACTCACTGAGCTAGAGCAAGCAGAACTTACCATTCAAAAACTCAAAGAAGAACTTGCTGCCATAGAAGCCGAAAAAGAAAAGCAAAAAAACAAAGCCAAACTAAAACCTAAAGTCCCAAAGGTAGAAAGCGAAAAAAATGGCTCTAAACTTATTCTAAGAAATCTTGTAGCTGCTCGCCAAGATACCTTTCTATTCGTAACTCAATATGCCATTGATGAAAAAGGAAGTAAACTTGCTTTTGCCTCTACGGGCAATGATAGCACTTTTTTGGCAGGAGTATATGTTTATGATTTGCCAAACCGTAGTCTTACACATGTCTTAAATCAGCCAGGCAAACACCTCAATCTCACTTGGGATGAAGCAGGAAGTCAGCTTGCTTTTGTGTCTGATACAGATACGCTCAAAGCCAATGAAAAGGCACTTATCCACTACCACGATTTATACTACTGGGCCGATAAACAAAAAACAGCTACCAAACTTGCCGAAAAAGGCTCTAATGGTCTTCCCAAAGATTGGCTAGTAAGTGAGAATGGACGATTAAACTTCTCAAAAGATGGTTCTAAACTATATTTTGGAACTGCCCCTACTCCCATTGTGAAAGATACTACCCTTTTACCTGAAGAAATCGTCAGTGTGGATGTCTGGAACTGGCAAGACCAACGCCTGCAAAGTCAGCAAAATGCCGAACTTAGTAAAGACCAAAAAGCCTCTTATATGGCTGTAGCGTATCCTAAGTCTCGCAAAATCGTCCAGCTTGCCTCACCCGAAGTACCTAACATACAGCTAGGCAATGAAGGCAATGCTGATTATGCTATAGGTATAAGCAATGAGCCTTATCAGAAAAGTCTTTCTTGGGAAGGATATCCTTCTTCTGTAGATGTTTATTATATCAACTTTAAAGATGGAAAAAAACAAAAACTCAAAGAAAAACTAAGAGCCAATGTCAGACTTTCGCCCAATGCACAGTATCTCTACTGGTATGCCGTACAAGATACGGCTTGGTATGCACACTCACTTCGCTCAGGTCAGACCACTAATCTCACTGCCAAAGTCCGTAATAAATTCTATGATGAACTGAATGATTCACCAGATTATCCAGATAGCTACGGTGAAGCTGGCTGGCTTGAAAATGACAGTCATATCTTGATTTATGATAGATTTGATATTTGGAAGTTTCACCCCGAGATGCGTGAAAACCCTGTAAGAGTTACTGAAAATGGACGTGAAAATAAGATTCGCTATCGCTATATTAATCTTGACCGTGATATTCAGTTTATCAAAGGAAATGAAACCTCGCTTCTCGATTCCTTTGATGAAGAGACCCGTGCAAGTGGTTATTTCTCTGCTAACCTAGGACAGGCAGCCGCACCACGCAAATTAATTTTTGATGATTATCGTTTCTCTTATCCTCAAAAAGCCAAGAACGCCAATCGCTTTATTTTTACAAGAGAAAGTTTTCAAGAGTCTCCTGATTTGTATTATGCTGATTTGACCTTTGCTAAGATTAACCGTCTGAGTGATGCCAATCCTCAGCAAGCCAATTATATTTGGGGTACAGTAGAGCTAGTCAAGTGGACTTCTATGAATGGAGAGGAATTACAAGGGCTACTTTACAAGCCTGAAAACTTTGACCCAGGTAAAAAATATCCAATGATTACCTATTTTTATGAGCGAGTAACTGACCGCTTGCATAATTACATCCCTCCTACTCCTAGCCCTTCTACTATCAGAGCGAGTGAATATGTGAGCAACGGCTACCTTGTCTTTATGCCTGATATTCCTTATAAAATAGGCTACCCAGGGCAAAGTGCTTATGATGCCATTGTTTCTGGGGTTACAAGTCTGCTCAAAGAACCTTACATAGACCGCAACAAACTAGGCATACAAGGGCAAAGCTGGGGAGGCTATCAAGTAGCATACCTCATCACTCGCACCAATCTTTTTGCGGCTGCGATGGCAGGAGCGCCTGTCTCTAATATGACCAGTGCCTATGGAGGGATTCGCTGGGGTACAGGGATAAGCCGTATGTTTCAGTATGAGCATACACAAAGCAGAATCGGCAAGACACTCTGGGAAGACCCATTGCTTTATATGGAAAACTCACCCTTGTTTAGTGCCGATAAAATAAAAACACCTTTGCTGATGATGCACAATGATGAAGATGGATCAGTGCCTTGGTATCAAGGAATTGAGCTATTTGTGGCTTTACGCCGCCTCAGCAAACCTACTTGGATGCTGACCTATAATGGAGAAGATCATAACCTACGCTTTCGCCAAAACCGCAAAGACTTATCTATCCGAATGATGCAGTTTTTTGATTATTATCTAAAATTTGCTCCTGCACCTTATTGGATGAAAGAAGGCGTACCTGCCATAGAAAAAGGCATCAATATGCACTATGAATTAATGGATAAATAGAGTTGTTTTTAACATTACCCATCACTTTATCACCAAAAAATCAGTGCTTTATAAGGCACTGATTTTTTTGTTTTTAAGTTTCTCATTGCTATAGTCATCTCATAAGAACTCAATATCCTTAGTATTTTATCGCTTTCTATTTTTATATTTGCAAAAAAACAGCCCTTTATTCATGCAAGTTTATCAAGGTATATCCCAGTTTTCACATCCTAACTTTGCCATTGTTACTAGTGGCACTTTTGATGGTGTGCATCAAGGTCATCAAAAAATTTTGGCAAGATTACGTGAGATTAGTCAAGAAAAGCAAGGAGAAATCGTGCTAATTACCTTTTGGCCACATCCTCGCTTGATTTTGGGCAAAGATGCTGATGACCTAAAACTCATCAATACGATAGAAGAAAAAATAGAATTACTAGAAAAATATGGTGTGAATCATCTTGTGATTTTACCTTTTACACAAGAGTTTTCGCAGCTTAGTCCTGAGGAATTTATACAAAAAATCTATATCAAAGGAATCGGCACTCAAAAGCTAATCATCGGCTACGACCATAGATTTGGTAAAAATAGAGTAGGAAGTTTAGAATATTTACAATCCAATATAGACCAATACCCTTTTTCAGTAGAAGAAATCTCTAGGCAAGATATAGATGAAGTAGGCGTAAGCTCTACCCGAATCCGAAATGCCCTCTTAGCAGGTGAAATCAATACAGCAAATCAATACTTAGGGCATCATTATACACTTCAAGGGGAAGTGATGCATGGAGATAAAATCGGGCGTACATTGGGCTTTCCTACAGCCAATCTTTCTGTGGCAGAATCTTATAAGCTGATTCCTGCAGATGGGATTTATGCCATTACTGCCCAAGTAAAAGAAAAATCCTACAAAGGAATGCTTTATATCGGAACTAGACCTACCATTTCCGAACAGATACAAAGGCGAATAGAAGTGAATTTATTTGATTTTGAAGAAGATATTTATGGTGAACAAATGAGAATTTGGTTCATCGAAAAAATAAGAGGTGATCAAAAATTTGAAAGTCTCGAAGCGATGAAAGAACAACTTAAAGAAGATGGAAAGAAATCAATAGAGATTTTAAAAAACTATTAATTCTTTTTCACCACAAAAATCATCCGCTCAGAATCCAAAGGCTGATAAGGGTGAAGTGTATAATCTCCAAAAATATGCTGTATCTCTAAACCAGCTTGCTCAAAATATGCTTCAAAAGTAGGTTTATCAAGTAAGCGAACTCTCTCTTGAAAATGAAAGTGTTCCTCTCCCTCTTGAAAGCAAATATTCTTAATCACAAAACCATCTTCTACTCTTTTATAGAGATGAAAGTCTATTCCTTGATGGGTGTTGATTTGGTATGGAATAAGATTTTTTACCACAAAGGCAGGATTAAAAAAATCAATTAATACTGTACCTTTTGGTTTGAGATTTTGGGCAATGGCTTTAAGGGTTTTGATATTCTCTTTTTCCTCTTCAAAATAACCAAAACTCGTGAATAGATTGAGTACATAGTCAAAACAAGAGGTTCGTAATACTTCCCTCATATCATGCACCACAAAACTTAGCCTTTCGTTGGCGAATTGTTTAGAGAATTTAATATTGGCTTTTGATAAATCAGCTCCGACTACCTCAAACCCTTTTTGATTAAGATAAACCGAGTGTCGTCCTTTGCCAGAGGCAAGGTCTAATAGCTTATGATGTGGCTTGATGTCTAAGAATCGGGTGATATTATCTATAAAAAAACGGGCTTCGTCTTCGTCGCGGTCTTGGTAAAGAATATGATAATAAGGAGAATTAAACCACTCACTAAACCAAGCCGAAGGTTTATCAAAATCTAGGGAAGCACAAGGAACATCTATTTTCACGGTAAATTAGTTTTTTATAATTGGGACAAATCATTATTTTAAGAGAAAATTAACACTAAGGAAACCCTCAAAAATGACTTTAGTTTCGTTTGAAGCTTAATTTTTACAACTCAAATAAAAGAATGCTTTTTAGAGAAACACAAATATAGTCTATAACAGTGTTTTTCAGCATCTTATAATTTTATGCTATGCTCTGATTTATAGCTTATCAATTTAGTATATATTTGCCTTCGGTATCCTAGCCCTCGGTTCGTGTCTTCACGAGCCGAAATTAGGTGGATAGTTCATGAAGATACGAACCACGAAAAAAGTATATATTTGCCTTTAGTATCAAATTCTAAAAATCACAAACTTATGAAAATATTTCATCTCTTTCTTTATTTAGTCAGTCCTTCCCTCCTATTTGCTCAGAACCTTGTGCCTAACCCAAGTTTTGAGCAAATCACCGACTGTGATTTGTATTTTGATCAGATAGAAAAGGTAAAATTTTGGAAAGGATATCATTTTACACCTGATGTCTTCAATTCTTGCTCCGAAAGTTCTTTTTTGCGTACGCCTAGCAATACTTTTGATGTGCAAGCACCTGCCACGGGCAAAGGGTATGTAGGTATCTTGACCTATCATTGGGAATTTGACAATGAACTCATTGGCACAAAACTGCTTCGCACAGTAGAGGCTGGCAAAAAGTATGAGATAAAACTGAAAGTAAGCCGTGCGGCTGCCTATGCTCGCTATGCTACCAATAATCTAGGAATTCAGTTTAGCAATGAACCCGAAAAAGCATACGAAAGCCGTAAATATCATTGGCTAGTTACTGAAGTAATCGAAGAATCTGATATTTGGTATGAAGTCAAGGCAATCATCAGTCCTGAGCAAAGTTTTGCCTACATCGTCATTGGTAATTTTTTCCCTAGTAAAGAAACGACCATTCAAAAGATGGAAGGAGGAAATTTTGATGCAGCTTATTATTTTATAGATGATGTATCAGTAGTGCAGGTTTCTGATGAAATGCCTCTGAGTGAAGTAGCCAAGCCTAGCCCTGCCACAAGTCAGCCTTACAAAACGCCACAAGCTACCTTCAAGCCAAAGAAAGAAGAACCTAAAAATGAGGAGGTAAAATCCACTCCTGATAAGCCCTCTTTGGCTATCTCAGGCACTGTCTATGATGCAGAAAGTAAAACTCCTCTTGCTGCCGAAGTAGAATATTTTATCCCCAATACCAAAACCAAAGAACTTTATGAGGTTGATTACCGCACAGGACAATATGCTTTTACAGGGATAGAGCAAAAGGAATTTGTGATGGAGATTTCGGCTCGAAACTATTATACCATTACTCAAAAGATGAGATTAAATGATTTCTCTCGTATTCGCAAAGATTTTTATCTACAGCCTTTGCGTGCAGGGCAGAATATTCCTCTCAAAGAAGTGATTTTTGACCGTGGCAATGCTGATTTTAATCCTGATGCCTTTCCCGAACTCAATCGCCTAGTGCAAATCTTAAAAGATAACCCTAAAATGAAGATAGAATCTGGTGGCTATACCAATAA
>JBBRUH010000355.1:0-6257 GCA_038248005.1 Cytophagales bacterium
GGCAAGCCAAGTTTGCTTAATTCCTTTTTCGTTCAGTACTTCTTTTATTCTATTCATTTGTTCAAATGATGTCAAGTCGCAAAGATAAATTTTATTTTTATTTGCGTCTCATTTTGCAAGATAAAAAGCAATCAATTTCCTTTTAGTCGGCTTATGGGTGCGATGGCGAAAAATGGCTCTTTTGGTTTTGTGAAGGGTTGGCTTGTGTGTCGGGCAAAACCAAATGTACCATTTGTGGGTTGGCAATAAAATTGAATTAAAAAAAATGTGCGGTGGGGGAAATAAAAAATACAGAAGGGTTGGCAATGAGTGTTGGCTTACTCGTTGTCCGTTTTCAATATGGTCTGTATGTTGGGCACTTGTCAAGATGGTTTATCTATGCGATAATGTTTAAATTTCAGGTCGGTCGTTTGTCGTTTGGACGGTCGTCCTATCATTGGCTATAACATCAATAGAGCTGTTACTTATTGATTTTCAATGATTTACATCAATTTTTCATTTGGGAATCTTGGAATGATAAGCTAGTACAAAAGCTTTTCGTAAGCAATTTCCTATGTTTTCTATGTGGTTATAAAAAATCTAAAGTGTTGATAGTCTGTATGTAACAACTCTAATATAAACGCAACTGCATTTACCTCTCCAAATATAAAAAATAAATACAAATAAGGGCTTTTTTCTTACTGTGGCACATACATAATTTTAATCGCTCCATTAGAACCGACGCTAGAGTTAATGGTCGCAATCTGTGGTTTGGGACTGATGCCATCATATATTTCAAGGGTAAGTGTATTAGGTGGGACTTTACCCAAGTTCCAAGCCTTTGAGATGAGGTAATATTCCTTATTGGGTTTGAGTGTAAGTTGGATGCTTTTATTTCTTTTGAGTCGGTTTTTCTTGTTTTCTAGTGTATGTTTTTCTAGCACCCATTCATTATCAAATTTGACTGAGATAATGTCTCCATCTTCTTTGCCGTGGTCATAGAGATAGACCGTAATCTGACGACTTCTGACATTGACAGTTTCTTGTAGGTCAATGCGGTCTCCATTATCAGCTGTTTTTTCTTCTTTTTTGGGGAGATTGATTTCTGGGCAATAAGAAACCTCTTGTACTTTTTCGCTTTCATCACGGTAGAGCGTTTCTATTTCAGATGCTTTCAAAGGCCTGTTATAGATGCGGACATCATCCATGTTTCCAGCAAAATATTCTGTTACACCTGGTACATCACGCCCTATTTCTAAGGGTAAATCATTAGAATAAAGTCTTTTAGAATAGTTAAATTCCCATATAGGGCGAGCATTGAGATAAGCTTTCACAGAGAGTCCATCATAATTTAGGGTATAAAAATACCAACGGTCAAAGTCTATTTCGTGCTTAAATTCTTCTGTAAAATCAGTATTTAATGACATCGTAACCTTGGTAGATTGAAACCGATAATGTGGGTTATAATCGTCTTCTTTTTGCTGATTAGATTTACAACAAATGCTCACCCATTGCAAATCAGAGTGTTTATTGTTGTCTGATATTTTAATCCAAGCCGATATGCTTAAACCCTCGGAAGGTGAGTTGAGACTTTGTGAACTTTTGACAGAGATAAAGCCATCTTCTCCATTGAATGACATGGCACTGCAAGGATTACCAAAACGGTCATCACAAAGACTGACACCACCCATCATTTTACCATGATTTTGGTTAGGGCTTTCATCTTCTACATCGCCATTAAATTGATAGTGAGCCATTAATCCTTGAGTTATATTCAAGGATTTTTGTGCCAAGATAGCAAGAGGAAACAACAGCAAGATAAATACGAAGGCTGTTTTTAAGAGGTATTGGAATGTTTTCATAGTACTATTTTTTGATGTGTATAAAGTTATTTTAAAATCCCTATCATAGGCCCAAAATCACCCTCCATATCAAAGCGACCTATTTCTGGAAGAAACATTTTAGAAATCGCTCCATCTAAGTAAAGTGCCTCACTGCATTGAAAATAATCTTTAAACAAAGAGGCAAAATCATAGAAATTGACAGGTTCTCGAGAGATGACAAAGACAATCTTATGAGGGCTGATGATGCCTACACCGCTGCGGATATATTTATTTTCTGAGCCTTTGGTAAAGGAGGGATGGATTTTCCCTTGATGTAGGAGCATAGGCCCTGATTGTGTGGCATACAAAATACTGTCTTTGCATTGGGCAAATTCTTCGGAGCTTTTTACGTAGGCACTTCCTTCGCTATTGATTATAAAAACGCCATTGGGCTTCATATAAAAATTACCATCTCCTTGCTTGCTCAAATCCAGTGGAATGAGTTTTTCGCCTTTTTCTACATATAGACCTTGTGGAGTATTGCGAGGGGTAAACATCCCTGCATTGGTGGCAAAGAGCAAGGTTTGATTTTCTTTGTGAAGATCATAAAGTAAGTTTTTGAAGCTGAGGTATTTATCTCCTTTTTTATTTTTCCAAAAAAAATGCAATTTACTTTTCTGCACATTCACGATATAGCAGTCAAAGGTATTGTCATAACTTTTGATTTGTTTGGTAAAGTTAAATGTAGTGGCATAAGAGCTTTTGATAAGAGAATTGAGCATCTCTAATGAGTCTTTTAAGATTTGAATTTGTGCAGGATAATTTTTATTGAGTGATTCTAAGTAGTTTATTTGTCCGTTTAAAGATTGATTGTCAGCAATAGCTCTTGAAAGATGTGTTTTGAGTGATTGATTTTCTTGGGTTAAATATCTCCAAGCATTGGTGTCTCCTGCCAAAACCCTCAAATTTAACTGTAAAGAAGTAAGAGAATCTTGATACATCTGTATCATTTTCTTATGTGTTTCAGCTTGCTTTCTCAGAAGCATGACCCCTTGTGCTAGGGTTTCATTGTCTTCTTTTTGAGCTTTGAGTGTGGCTCTGACCCTTGATAGCGTGTCTGTATAATTTGAGATGGTGTCATAGTATCTTGCTTTGCTCACACAACCTGCTATGAACAAAACTATCAATAGACTGAAGATTATATACTTTTTCATTTCATTAGATTTTTAATTTATTGTGTTATCTCACCCCAAACCCATCTCCTCTAGTGAAGATGTTTGAAGTTTAATAATAAAGAACCTCCAGAAGTTTTAGACTCTCCAAGCCTGCCAGACTTGGAAAGTCTAAGCTTCTAAAATTCTCACTTAACTATTCCTATCATTGCTCCAAAATTTCCTTTTGATTCATACCGCTTAAACACAGGCAGATACATCTCTGAAATTGCTCCATCTAAATAAAGTGCCTTAGGACACTGATAAAACTCTTTAAAAACCCTTGCGAACTCATGCAAACTGACAGCTTGATTAGAGATAAGTATCACAATTTGATTTTTATGAATCAACCCTACACCATTGCGGATATAACGGCTCTTAGACTTTGCAGAAAACTGAGGGTTAATCTTGCCATCCATCACCAATAACGGTCCTGACTGTGTCGCAAATTTGACTACTTTTTTTACATTGGGATATTGCTCACTGCTGATGATATTTGCCGTTTTGTAATTGGTCAAAAAGAAAACACCATTGGGCTGAAGATAAAAATTTCCTTTTCCTTTTTTGAGATTTAAGGGGCGAAGTTCTACACCATTTTCTACATACAAACCCTCAGGCTGAAAACTAGGCTCGAAAATTCCTGCATTGGTCGCAAAGATTAATTGCTGTCCTTTGTTTTGTAAATAATTTTTTAGATTTCCAAAGTTTTCAAACCTTTTTCCACTAGATTTTTTATAGTAAAGCTGAATGTTTGCCTCTTCTAAATTGATAATCAAGGCATCATACTCTGTTCCTTTAAAGAGGATTTTTTGAGCGATTCCCATTCCTGAAACCCCCTTAGACTGTATCAGTTTTCCTATTTTGGGCTGAGTCATTACTTTCTGCTTAGGAGTAGGAGTGAGGCTTGGCTCGGTGAATGATGCCTGAATAAATAAGACATAAATGACCAAGACCAATACCAAGGCAATACTCACTTGAAGACCATATTTTTGAATGCTTTGCATAGTTTTTTGTGTTTATTTTAACCTCACACCAAACCTCTCTCCTCAGGCGAGGACTTTCTAAATACTAGTCCAAGCGTCTTCGCTTGCACCTTTACAAATCTTCATTATTCCTCATAATAATAAGTCAGTAGATTGGTAGGAGATTTATCAGGATTCTTTTTTAAGACTACTAACTGTTTTTCATCATAGATTTTCATCAGGTTGTACCAGCCTGTATCTAGGTTGAGCATGGCAGCCACATAGCAATCTTTACTTTTAAAATAATTGAGAATGGCTTCGGCAATTTCACCTAGATAGACACCGTCGTGCACATCAAAAATAATATGAAACAGTGTATTACTTTTGTCTTTGACCAGCACCAAAATACGTCTTTCTCTGTTGTCTTTTCGTGCTTTATTGACATCTAACCTTAGTTTATTTCCAAAAGCCAAGAGTTGAGTTTGGAAGATAGTCGCTTCTTCTTTTTCTGCCCATTTGATTAGCTCAAACCTATCCCAAGATTCACGCACATCCACTTTTTTATTGATACTTCCAAGGTGTAAGTCTCCTTCATCAATATCCGAAACCACAATGCCACCTGTGCCATAGACAATCACTAAACCATCCATATCTTCATTGATATTTTTATTGACTACTAGCCCATTATCTACGGTCAGACCTACGGGCAAAGGGCTTCCAAAATCATTGGTAGTAAATGCTCCGCTACACGCCATGACTATCTTCCGATTACTTCTCCATTCCTCGTATCGTTTGTTAGCTTCACCGCAGGCAAAGTACTTGGCTTTGACTTTTTTGCCACTTCTTTTCATCCAGACGGCATAGCCCATGAGGTCATCTTCATTAAATAATTTATTGACGGTTACATTGCCACTGTAGAATGATTTGTAACTTTCTTCACTTAATTGTAGAGGGTTATTTGCTTGATTTTGGTGAGGGTCTAATTCACTCTTAAAATCAAAAGCTGTAACTACGATTCCTAAGACGATATAAAATAATAATGTAAATAGTTTTAATTTCATGATTTTGTTGTTTGTATAAATATCCAATATTAATAATGGGACTAAAATGACTTTGTGAAATTTTTTGAAGCTTTGAAAATACTTTTTCTGTACCAAACCACCAGTGAAAAACCCAGTAGGAAAATCATCAATAAGGGAACTAAGCCAATGCCTATTTCTTTGTGCATGCGGTCAGAAATATAAATCCAATTGCCTTGACTGACGTGATAAGTAAGCTTTTCCCAATCGCTTTGAGTGACATTGATAATGAATTGATGTTCTTTGAGGACGGCAATCATATCTTTGACATCTCTGTCATTTTTACTGAGCGTCCCTTCTTTGATTTGGCTTTCAGTCTGATGCACTACCTCCTCCATTATCATATTTCCTAGTATTTCATAGACCATTCCATCTTCTGAGTTAGAAGCAAAATCCAGATATGCTTGCGATAAGTGGAGCAGATTATTGAGACTTTGTACATCTTTATCTATATTTTCTATGTAATGCTGACAAAGTAGATAGAGAAACTTATCACCATCTCTCTTATTTTTATTTAAGATTTTCCTTTGTTTTTCTAAGGAGTTTACATCTTTTAGAGAGACTTCTTTGAGATAAAGTTGATAAGGAAATTCTTTGAGAAATTCTTTATCAGATTGGGTAGATTTTTCTTTGAGATAGTTTGATAAATCCAAACCAAAAGCAGGATATACCAAGTAAATTCCGAGCAAACACACAATAGTTAATCGTTTCATAAACACACCTGTTTTGAGATTGTAAAAATTACAGAAAGATTTTACGAAGCCTAAAGCTTTATAAAATAGATTACTTTTTTAGAACAGGTACCTGCGATATTTAGAGCGAATATTCAAATTAATAGACAGAAGAACTTTAGAAGGGTTGCATAAGAAGATGAGATTTTTCTAAAAAATGATGAGAAGACTAAATTTAAAAGTTTTAGATTTCAAAAAAGCTTCTATCTAATGGTTTATGGATATATTAAGCAGGCTTGTTTTAGTTCTCTCTCATCAAGGCTAGTGCTTTGGTAATCAGTAGTTTACTTCCCCTTTTTTTCACTAGAAGAAGGGGAAGTATTATTTGAAATGAAAATAGCTTGCTACTTTACAGATTCCATTGAGTAATAAAATTTTTCATAGATAATCAGGCCATCTTGCCATTTTTGTACGGCTACTTCTTCTCTTTTGAAGCGTTTGCCATCTACAGTTACCTCAATAAACTGCACTA
>JBBRUH010000356.1:0-6227 GCA_038248005.1 Cytophagales bacterium
AATAAATCTAAAAGAGTAGAACCCTTAAACCAAGACATGTTTTCTGACTGACTTACTACATTATCTCCTTTCAAGGCACTGATAGGCACAAATTGAATATCAGGCATATCTAGTTTGGCAGCAAACTGTTTAAACTCTATGAGAATATCCTCATAAGCTTCTTGACCATAATCAACCAAATCCATTTTATTGACACAGACAATCAAATGAGGAATTTTAAGCAAAGAAGCGATAAAAGCGTGTCTTCGGGTCTGCTCCAAGATTCCTTTGCGAGCATCTACCAATACTAGAGCAAGATTAGCAGTAGAAGCACCCGTAACCATATTACGGGTATATTGAATATGACCTGGGGTATCTGCGATGATAAATTTACGCTTAGGAGTTGCAAAATATCTATAAGCTACATCAATCGTAATGCCTTGCTCACGCTCTGCTTTTAAGCCATCTGTAAATAGGGAAAGATCTACATGTTCTAATCCTTTATGCTTGCTACTTTGCTCTACTGCCTCTAATTGGTCTTCAAAAATAGTTTTAGAGTCATATAAAAGACGACCTATCAACGTACTTTTACCATCATCTACACTGCCCGCAGTAGTGAAGCGAAGCAGTTCCATATCAAAATAATTATCTTGCATTTTATTGTATGTTAAAGCCTCTTTTTTTGGAGGTCATGTTTTTTTAATATTAATTGATGTCTTAGGATACTAGTGTACTGTTTTGGTTAGTTAGTCGGATAAGACTTTGATAGATTTTGGTGCGACACCAAAATCTTCGCAGGTGCGACACCTTGCGAGGTAGATGTAAAACACTCATCATCAAATTATTACAAACTCATCACTTACTAAAAATAACCTTGTTTCTTGCGGTCTTCCATGGCAGTTTCGGAGCGTTTGTCATCTGAGCGAGTACCTCTTTCAGTAGTTCTGGCACTGGCTACTTCTTCTATGACTTCTTTGAGATTTGACGCTTCTGATTCTACAGCACCCGTGCAGGTCATATCTCCAATGGTACGGAAACGAACAGTCATTTCTTTGATTTCTTCTTCAGGTCTAATATTCATGAAATCTGAATACGCTAAAATTGCCCCATCTCTGACAAAGCACTTACGTTGATGTGATAGGTAAATAGAAGGGATATCTATATTTTCGCTCAAGATATATTGCCAGACATCCATCTCAGTCCAGTTACTGATAGGAAACACTCTAAAATGCTCTCCCATGTTCTTTTTGCCATTGAATAGATTCCAAAGTTCGGGTCTTTGATTTTTAGGATCCCACTGCCCAAAGTCATCTCTATGAGAGAAGAAACGCTCTTTAGCTCGAGCTTTTTCTTCATCACGCCTAGCACCACCCATTGCAGCATCAAATTTGTATTCTTCTAAGCTGTCTAGCAGTGTAACGGTTTGAAGAGCATTTCGACTAGCATTAAAGCCTTTTTCTTCTACTGCTCGTCCTTTGTCTATAGATTCTTGGACAGAGCCGATAAGAAGGTTTACGCCTAGTTCTTTGACCAATTTATCTCTAAACTCAATCGTTTCAGGGAAATTATGTCCCGTATCTACGTGTAGAAGAGGAAAAGGAATCTTAGCAGGGTAAAAAGCCTTTTTGGCGAGGTATGCAATAATGAGTGAATCTTTTCCACCAGAAAAGAGTAAGACAGGCTTTTCAAACTGAGCAGCTACTTCTCTGATAATATAAATGGACTCAGATTCTAACTCTTTGAGGTGGTTAATGTGGTAGTCTTGCATGGATTAATTTTTCTGAACTAATAATTTAAAGGCAAATAGTATAAGATGAGAATTATAATAGAGCTATTCCACATCTTTCTGACTTGATTATGTGTGTTTTTAACCAAATATCTTTTCTAAATCAAATGCAAAAATATAAACAAGGTTCTATTATTAATCAAAAAATACTTTTTTTAAAGAAAGTTTAAATTTATTCTTCAAAAAGTTATATGTTATTATCATTGACTTCTATTGAAAAAGATATTTTCAAAACCCAAAAGGAACTGGCTTTGGTTCAAAATCATTGCTAAATAACTTTTCGTTTTCAATGAAAAGTTTTACTTCTTCTTGGATGGCATGGATGTCTAGCCAAGTACTATTAATTTTAGAAATATATTGAAAATCAGCAGGAACTTTCTGAAAACCAGCATCTTTAGGTGGTTTTTGAGAAGGAGGATAAATCACAAAAAAATTACCAAATTGATAAGTATAATCAGCTTCTGAGGTACTAATTAACTCTTCAAATACTTTCTCACCTGGTCTCAGACCTACTGGAGAAGTAGCACAATGTGGACAAATAGCTTCTGCCAAGACTTCTACACGGTAAGAGGGGGCTTGGGGTACAAATATTTCTCCTCCTTGTCCCATTTCTATCGCAAATAAAATCAAATCACTTTCTAAGCCATAAGGAATGCTAAAACGAGTCATCTCTGAATGGGTCAATGGAAGGGCTTCTCCTTTTTTTGCTTTTTCTAAAAAGAAAGGAACTACCGAACCCCTTGCCCCGAATACATTGCCATAACGCACCACACTAAAGATGGTATGAGGGATATTCTGGGCTTGAGTCGCTGCCAAAAATAACTTATCAGCACAGAGTTTAGTGCCTCCATACAAGCTAATGGGATTGACCGCCTTGTCAGAAGAAAGAGCAATTACCTTTTTGACTTGGTTATAAATAGCTGCTTGTATCACATTTTCTGAACCTAATACATTGGTTTTGACAAACTCCATCGGATTGGTCTCAGAAGTATCTACTTGCTTCAATGCAGCGGCGTGAATGACGAGTTCTATACCTTGAAGACTTTGATTGAGTTTTTCACGGTCTCGCACATCTCCTAGCACAAATTTTAACTGAGGATAAGTTTCCGCAGGAAAGTTTTGACGCATACGGTATTGCTTGTATTCATCTCTCGAAAAAATAATCAACTGTTCAATATGCTCAAACTCTGTCAGTAATTTATGCACAAAACGTCTTCCAAAAGAGCCTGTGCCTCCTGTGATGAGTATGCGTTTATAATTTTTTATACTATCCATATCCATTTAATTCCGCCCCAAAAATACAAAGCCCCTTCAACTATTCCTTGCTTTTGTGAGTTTCTTTAAAAGTAATCACAAAAAACAACCCAAATTAGCAATCCTTAGTTGCCTGTGCAGACACAGGCAACGGCGTAGTCTTTCCCATGGTTCGTGTCTTCACGAACCACCCTGTTTTTCGGTTCATGAAGACACGAACCGAGGGTCTGAGAGTCTTTACAAAAGACACACTCAATTTTCTTCTAATAACTGCCACAATGTATCAGGCATTTTATAAAATAACTTTATAGGGTTAATCACAATACATTTTTTGGTAAGGTAGTTTGCAAGTAATTTTTGTTCATCTGCTTCGGGTTCACCCTCTGTAGCAATCTCAGTAACTATTACAGGGTTATTTGCATCATGCCTTAGCAGTTTCTCTATCTTCCCTTGATAATACCAATATACTTCACAGTTAATGGCATCATGGGCAATGCCCGAAGATTCTTTGCCTTCTTGATAAGCTGCAATCGTTCCTCTCAGCATCATATCGATAGCATTGGGCAAAATATCTTTTTGGCTTACAGCATGCAAAACAGTAGTGCCATTTCTTGGAATAGTAATCAGTGTCCCAAATTGCCCAATGGCTTCAGGATGATTTTTCTCTAGATATTTTGGGAGATAACCTGCGGCGGTATGCTTATGTCCTATAAAATGAAAATGAATTCCATTTAACTCATTTGTAAAGGGAGTTCTAGACAATGAAGCCGCATTTTCTTCGGCAGCCTGCCATATCTCATCCAGTGTTTTATTGTACTCTTCTGCTTTACCTTCTGTAAATAACCAACCATGATGCGGCAAGGCAAATAATATCAGCGTAAAAGTATCTTCAAAATCAGATTTGTGGATATAGCCTCTTTTTTTGACTTCTTCATCACTCATTTCTTTTTTTGAGAAGATTCTTGGATAAAGACGGGTTTTTACCTGCTCAAAATCTCCTAAAAAAGCGTCTAGTTTTACTTGTTTAAAACCTATGTAAAATTGGTTAAAATAGTCATAAACAGCATCATTTAGGTTTTCTTCCTTCACATCTTGAATCTGAATGGCTAGTTCTTCAAGGTCATAAGGGGCGTTTTCATACAAAGTATTTTCTTTTAAATGTAAAAAACCTTGCTCGTCTATGTGATTAAAATAAACATCTTGTTCAAAATAACTTTTGATAGAGAGTTCTATATTTTCCCATTTTTCAGCCTCTATGTGTAATTTGAGAATATCAGGAATCATGGTAAGGATGTGTTAAAGAGTGAATGATATTATTTTCTGCCCTTCAAAATATGAAATAACAGAATGCAAAATTAAAGATAAAAATGGCTATAATCAAACAGTTCTATTTTCATCTGATAAGACACTAGATGAGAAATGAAATACCAAACGAGGGAAAAATATTCTTTAAACTATTCCTTGTTTTGGTGAGTTTCTTTGAGATAAATCACGAAAACAACTCTATTTATGCCATCAAGCACTCCGATTACAATTTTTTGGTTTCGCAGAGACCTACGTCTTCACGACAATGCTGGATTTTTTAATGCCCTTAAAAATCATAAAAAGGTGCTTCCTCTTTTTATTTTTGATAGAGATATTTTAGATGAATTAGAAGACCGCAAAGATAGAAGGGTAGAATTTATACACCAAGTCATCACCAATTTAAAAGAATCTCTGCAAAAGAATAACTCTGATATCATTGTAAAATATGGCAAGCCTCTAGATATTCTTAAGGAAATTGCTCAAAGGTTGCCCATTGAAGCAGTATATACCAACCACGATTATGAGCCTTATGCCAAAGAAAGAGATAAATCTGTGGGTGATTTTTTGGAAAAAGAGCAAATAGAATTTCACACCTTTAAAGACCAGTGTATCTTTGAAAGAAAAGAAATCTTGACCAATCAAGAGGGTGTGTATAGTGTCTTTACGCCTTATTCTCGCAAGTGGAAAGCTAAATTTGAAGAGGAAGGCTTGCCTGAGTATCCTACCGAAGAGTATTTTAATCATTTGATAGAAAAGGATAATGAACTTCTGGCTGACTTCAGAGAAGAAAAAATAATTTCATTAGAAGAGATGGATTTTGAGGCTGTGGGCAAAGAATTTCCTAGCAAAGATTTTCCAGAAGACATCGTCAAGGTATATGACCAACAAAGGAATTTTCCTGCCAAAAAAGGAACGACTCGCTTAAGTATTCATCTAAGATTTGGGACAGTTAGTATCCGTGAGATGGCACGCCGTGCCGAAAAACTCAATGAAACTTGGCTCAATGAGCTGATTTGGAGAGATTTTTATATGATGATTTTAGATAATTTTCCACACGTAGTCAATGAATCTTACCGTAGAGAATATGACCAAATAAAATGGCGTAACAATCAAGAAGAATTTGAGAAATGGTGTAAAGGCAAGACAGGATACCCCATCGTAGATGCTGGAATGAGAGAAATGAACGCAACAGGTTTTATGCACAACCGAGTGCGTATGGTAGTAGCAAGTTTTCTGACCAAGCATCTTTTGGTGCACTGGAGCTGGGGAGAGGCTTATTTTGCTGAAAAACTCTTAGATTATGAGCTTTCTTCTAACAATGGTGGCTGGCAGTGGGCAGCAGGTTCGGGTACGGATGCAGCTCCTTATTTTAGAATTTTTAATCCAGAATCACAGACCAAAAAGTTTGACCCTGACCTTAAATACATTCGTAAATGGGTGCCTGAGTTTCAAGAGATGCATTACAAGCCTATGGTAGAGCATACATCTGCCCGTGAGCGTTGCTTAGAAACCTATAAGAATACTTTGAAAAAGGAGGATTAAGTTTTTTGTCATGCTGTAAGCATCTGATGGTGTATTAAAAGAAAGAACTTTCACATGGTTTGTATCTTCATGAAGCACCGCTAATTTCAGTCTGTGAAGACACGAACCTAAATTAGTGAAGTGAGGCTTGTTCAAATACACTAAAAATTGTGCTTTTGAACTATGATACAAAATATGAGGGAGACCCGCCCAACTAGAATTCTATGACGCTCAGAGCAGGTGGACGATGGCGCGGTACCAGAAGGCGGAGACCCTGGTGGCCCTGGATCGGGTGCCCGAGGCGATGACGCAGTATTCCCGCGCCGTGGCCGGCACGACCAACATCACCTGGATCCGAAACCGGATGGCGGAGGTCCACTGC
>JBBRUH010000357.1:0-6184 GCA_038248005.1 Cytophagales bacterium
AGTAAGCCAGAAACTGGCAGATCTATTAATCTAGCCCTTTCTCACCGTGGGCTTAAAGCACTGCAAGCTGCAGGTATTGATAAAAATATTCTGAAAAGAGCTATCCCAATGTATGGGCGAAATCTTCACCCTCTTAATGGTGAGCAAAGTCTTATTGCGTATGGAAAAGATGATACAGAGTATATCAATTCTATCTCACGCTCAGAGCTAAACAGAGAATTGATTAATACTGCCGAAAAATATAAAAAAGTTAAATTTTACTTTGAACATCCTATCAAAGAGATTCATCTAGAAAAGGGGCAGATAGTAGTAGAGAATATCAAGAATCAACAAATGCTTACTGTGGAAGCTCAGTGTTTTTTGGGTAGCGATGGTGCAGGCTCAAGAGTACGCCACACGATGGAGCAGCAGATAGGCTATCAGAGTTCTTCTGAGTTTTTGGATTATGGCTATAAAGAAATAACTTTCCCTGCAAGCCTCTCTGGTGGATTTAATATGGAAAAAAATGCCCTTCATATCTGGCCCAGAGGCAAGTTTATGCTCATTGCATTGCCCAACCTAGATGGAAGTTTTACGGGGACATTGTTTCTTGCCAATCAAGGAGAGCATAGCTTTCAATATCTTGACTCCAAAGAAAGAGTACAAAGTTTTTTTGAAAATATCTTTCCTGATGCTTTACCTCTTTTACCTGATATTACAGAAGAGTTTTTTCAGAATCCAGTGGGTCTCTTGGGTACAGTCCGTTGTACTCCTTGGCATTATCAAGGTAAATTTTTACTCATCGGAGACTCAGCACATGCTATTGTTCCTTTTTATGGTCAAGGAATGAATGCTTCTTTTGAAGATTGTCTTGTCTTAAATCAATGCTTAGATCACTTTGAGGGTGATTGGGGTAGATTATTTGCCGAATACGAGCAAAGACGAAAAGTGAATACTGATGCAATAGCAGAACTTGCCATCGAAAATTTTTATGAAATGCGTGACGGTGTATCTGATGCAGCCTTTTTACGTAAAAAAGAATTGGAACACCTGCTAGAAAATAAATATTCAGATTATCACTCAAAATACTCTTTGGTTACTTTTCATCCCGAAGTATCTTATGCCGAAGCCCACCGAAGAGGCAATGCACAGAATAATATATTACTAGCGATTTGTCGTCAGACAAAAGATTTATCTACCATTGATTTGGAGGAGATATATACCCGTCTAAAAAAGGAGGTAGGCTTTTAAATCTTGATTGATTATAAAGGAGATAAGAAATATCTGATAAGTCTTAAAAGTGAAGATTTTTAGACGAAGATGTAATTTATTTTGGATGAATAATCTATTAGTGAGGCGAAAAAAATAATTAATTAGTGATAATCTTATTTTTTCAAAAAAAATCGCTTATTTGGCACTATATTTTGTATATAAGTAATATAAAATAAAAAAAACAGGCTTTAAAAAAACCTGTCTTTCAAGAAACTATCTTCAAACTTTTACTAAAACTTAACTAAATTAAACTCGCACAATAACTTTGCCATTAGGCATTGTTTATGTGTTTATTTAATTCGTATATATAACTATATTTTTAGAGTTTTTATTACACCTAAAGTAATTATTTTTATAATTTGTTTATACTTCAATTAAATTCTTAGCTATATCCAAAATCAAGTATCTTTAACCATATTTCTTCAGCTACTTCTCTTTTAGTTTTAAGCGGAATCTCTTCTAACTCACCCAAACGACTCAATATACTTACCTTGTTGGTATCATGTCCAAAACCTGCCCCTTTATCTTGAAGCGAATTAAGTACAATTATATCAAAGTTTTTCCTAGTGAGTTTGCCCATTGCATTGGCAAGTTCGTTATCAGTCTCTAAGGCAAATCCTACTAAAATTTGGTGTTCTTTTTTCTTTTTTCCTAGGCTTTGAGCGATGTCTATCGTTCTTTTTAATTGTATCTCTAAGCCTGCACTGTCTTCCTTTTTCTTGATTTTATGTTCTGATTTATTGATTGGTGTATAATCTGCCACAGCAGCAGAGAGGATAATCACATCTGAAGATTCAAAATAAGGTAATGTGGCTTCATACATTTCTTGGGCAGAGATAACTGGAATCATCTTCAACCGAGGATGAGATAGATTCAGTTGGGTAGGTCCACTCACTAGCACTACTTCTGCACCTTTATCTAAGGCAGCTTGTGCAAGTGCATAGCCCATTTTACCAGTAGAGTGGTTACTGATAAACCTGACAGGGTCAAGTGCTTCTTGGGTAGGCCCTGCAGTTATAAGCACTTTCTTACCTTTTAACTCAATATTGGGTTGCCAATATTTTTTAAGGCATGATACTATATTTTCAGGCTCTGCCATTCTTCCTTGCCCTACTAGGCCACTCGCTAACTCGCCGTGCTCTGCATCTATGAGGTGATTGCCATATTTTTGGAGGAGAGATAAGTTATGAAGAGTAGCAGGGTGTTGGTACATATCCAAATCCATCGCAGGAGCGAAGAAAACAGGACAACGAGCTGATAGATAAGTAGCTACTAAAAGATTATCAGCAAGCCCTGTTGCACATTTTGCAAGCGTGTTAGAAGTTGCAGGAGCAATCAAGAGTGCGTCAGCCCATAAGCCTAGCTCCACATGATTATTCCACAAACCTGTATCATCTTTTACAAAATCAGTCAATACTGGATTTTTGGAGAGTGTAGCTAAAGTGAGAGGGGTAATAAAAGAAGAAGCTGAGGGAGTCATAATGACTTTTACCTCAGCTTCTTGTTTGATAAGTAACCTAATGAGCATTGCTACTTTGTAAGCTGCAATGCTAGCACTTACACCAATAATTATTTTTTTTCCTTTGAGTGATGCCATCATTTACTTTTATCTTAAAATACCTGTAAGCAATACAAAAGATAAAAATTAATTTTGTTCTTCTTCTGGAATATCAAAAATTAGTTTTCCATCCAAAAACTCATCAGTAGCAGTAGTAGTAGGTTTAGGAAGACGCTCATAGTATTTAGAAATCTCTATTTGCTCTCTGTTTTCATGAACTTCTTCTAGGTTATCTACTGAAGAAGCAAAGTCAGCTAGTTTTGTATTAAGCTCTTCTTTGGTCAGAGTAGCGATTTGTTGTGCACGCTTAGAGATGACAGATACAGTCTTGTAAAGATTACCCGATGGATTGATTAGTTCTAATGTATTACGTGTAACTAAAGAAGATTTTTGAGTTCTTTGCTTGTTATTCATATTGATAAGGGTATTTTTTATTAAGTAATGAGTTATAAATGATGAGTGATGAGTGATTTTAGTAAAATACTGATAATTAGTTTTTTATGACAAAAAAAAAGCAAACTAATTTTAACCATCTACTTAACTATTTAGTTTTCCGAGTTCGTTTAAGCATTTTTCATAAATCTTACGAGCTGCTTTGAGAAATTTACTTTCTGGATAATTATCCAATATATATTCGTAATGCGTAATTGCTTCATCATAACGCTCTCTTTTGCGCCGGGCTGTACTTTGCTCAGCATATTTATATTGAGCATCTAATCTTAGGTATGAACCTTCTTCGTTAAAATCTGAGTCAGGAAAATCTCTTTGAAAATTCTTAAATGCAATAACTGAAGATAAATAATTGCCAATTTTATGGTAAAGTTTTGCGTTTTCGAAGGATTTCTTTTCTAGTTTTTCTCTGAGTTGGTTCATCACCACACTACATTCTTCAAAATAAGCACTATTAGGATAAGCATTCAAAAAACTTTGTGTCACGCTAATAGCCTCTACGGTAGAAGATTGGTCAAGATTAAAAGGGGGAGAATCTTCATAAAGAGAACGTACTTGCATGTAGCGAGCTTCTTCTGCAAATTTACTTAACCGAAAAGTCTGATAAAATCGCTGAAAATAATAAGCAGCTTCTACTAACTGACTTTGGTGATAGTTACAGTAAGCAAAGTAAAACTGAGCTTTTTCTGATTCTTGAGTACCTATAATAAGCGGTATAACATCCTCTAATAGAAGCCCAGCTTTGTAATAATCTGCCTTGTCATAGTAATCGATGGCTGCATCAAACTTTTCCTTAAGACCACTCTTGCGAATCTTGTTAAATTTGCAAGAAGACATACATGCGAAGAGTATAATGAAGAGTGTGAGAATAAAATGTTTTTGCATCATTTTGCAAAAATAAAGTACCTAGACTTAAAATACAAACAAATATGGTTAATTCCTAGTCGTGTTTCACAATTAATTTTCGTGAACTCTTAGCTTGACCATTGATAGAAAGTGTATAAAGATAAATTCCAGTATCAAATTCGGTAGTCGGGATGCGTATTTTACGTTCTCCGCGTGGCAAGTCATACTCCTTAATCACTTTTCCTAATATATTACGAATAGTAACTTTTGCCTTGATATTCTGCAATAAATTATAATCTAAGTAAGCTGCTACGCTGGCAGGGTTAGGATATATTTTGCGTACACTAATGCTATTATCAGAGAAAAACATGTCTTCCTGTGGGATGTAGTTTTTCAAAGTGTATTTATCTGCTGCAAAGTTGAGGTATAATTTAGTGAGGTCTTCTTTAGAATACTCTATTTTGGGAGTGAGTAAACGGTTCTCAAACTTGTGTTCAACCACTACTTTTTCTTCTGTGATTTCTAAGCTATCAGGAGAAGTTAGGGTTTCTAAGGCAAGCAATTCTATATTGTTTGCTATTAAGACTACGAAGGCTAGAAAGAATGTAAATAAGTTTTTCATATCAATTTGTATTTTTAAAGGCTGATTTATTAGTAATTTCACGCTCATGTGATATGTACTATAAAATCTAAAATTTTGTTTCAAAAATCAGTATTATTAATTTGTTTATTTGCTTTTTTTTCAAGTGCATAGATTTTTGGTCTAAGCATTTCTGATAATTTAGGTTTCTCCTCTATTCTCCACCTAAAATTTTTAAACCTAGTTTGTGGTTGTACAATCTCATTTGGAGGTACAAACACAGCGTCAGGTTTGGTAATATACGCAATTTTTTCCAATTTATTCTTCTCTAAGAAATAAATATTCATATCCGTGCATTCTACTCTATTCATCCCTACCAAAATAGTATCTTTTTCTACGGCGAAGTAGATATTCTGTCCATTTCCTTTTACTTCAAGATGCCTCAATTGATTATCTCTAAAATAGGCTACCATGTTCTTTCCTTTGAGCTGATTGTAATTCTTTAAAGTATCTTCCGAAATCATGTAGGCATTCCAGCGCATTTTCATCTGATGTAATTTGTTATTTGCCATCGTAATCTGGATAGAATCTGCTGTCAGTTGACTGCCTTCACTCCAAAGTACAGGATCTACATAGAAGTAAATAGTAGAATCTATTCGATTATAGACCAGAGAATCACATTTCCCTTGAAAATCTTTATTAAAAATCATTGCCCTAGGATAAGCTAGTAAGTAGCGATTGGTAGAGTCTTTTTTATCTACTGAAAGGAGCGTGTCTGCTTTGAGATATAAGGTATCTGACCCATCAATACTTCTTAAAAGTGCATTTCCATAAACTTTAGAGATGCCTTCTTCCCCTCTAAAAAAACCTACATCACCTTCTATGATTAGACTATCTTTTTTAGAAAAAAGCCATACATTACCAAAAGCATTCCCTCTTTTTTTAGAGTTGTTAAAGTAGAGTGAATCTCCTTCCATGATGTATTTATCATCCTCTAAGCGTGAACGTCCTTTGAAGTTAGATTCTTCTGTTTCTGTATTGAAAGTACCCGATTCTGTATATATCTTGCCTGATGTAGAGGTAATCCAAGTAGGACCTTGAAAAAAAGCTAACTGTGAGATAGTATTATAAGTAAGTTTATCTGTTTCTATTTTCCGCCCATCTTTTTGAGTAATTAGCACTACATCTTTATTAAAATAAAAGACTTTTGCATTGACATCATACGAACCACTTTGACTTGTAAGAGTTTTTTCTGAATCTACAATCTTACCACCAGAGTAGTAGTAAGCAACCCCTTCCTCCATATTATAATCTAACTCTCTAGAGGTAAGTCGCATATCGCCATCTATGAGTACAACATTACCGACTGCTCGTGAGATTCGAGTATTGCCATCATAATAAAGACTATCACTATTGAGGCGAGTGCCGTCACTACCGAGTAGCCGAACATTTCCAAAGGCATCTACTTTATTTTTATTTTCGTGCAAGTAAGCCGAATC
>JBBRUH010000358.1:0-6177 GCA_038248005.1 Cytophagales bacterium
AAATTTTAGTGTAGTGCTTGATTGTGTAAACTCTAGTGGAGGGATTGCTCTGCCACCACTTTTAGAAGCTTTGGGTGTGCAGCATGTACATGAGATGTACTGTGAACCCAATGGTAATTTTCCTCACAACCCTGAGCCATTGCCCGAAAACCTTGCCGAAATCTCAAGAGAGATGGAAAAAGGAAATTATGATTTAGGCATTGTGGTAGATCCAGATGTGGATAGATTGGCTTTGCTGTGCGAAGATGGAAGTATGTTTGGCGAAGAATACACTCTAGTAGCTGTGGCAGATTACGTCTTACAAAACCAACCTGGGGCTACAGTCTCTAACTTATCCTCTACACTTGCACTTCGTGATATTACACACAAGGCAGGGCAAATTTATACTGCTTCAGCAGTAGGGGAGGTCAATGTGGTGGCTAAGATGAAAGAAACTCAGGCAGTCATAGGGGGAGAAGGTAATGGAGGAGTTATTTATCCAGAGTTGCATTATGGGCGTGATGCTTTGGTAGGAATTGCTTTATTTTTATCACACCTTGCCAAATTTGGCAAGACAGCTTCTCGCTTAAAGGCTACTTTCCCAGGCTATCATATTTCTAAAAATAAAATATCTCTTACTCCTGAGGTGGACGTAGAGGAGATACTTCAAAAAGTAAAAGAAAAGTATAAGAATCAACCCATCAACACGGAAGATGGTGTGAAGATTGAATTTGATAAATCATGGGTACATCTGCGTAGGTCTAATACTGAGCCAATCATTAGGATTTACTCAGAGGCTGACTCAGTGATTACGGCTGATAATATTGCTCAAAAAATCATGAGTGATATTAAGGAGATTGTAAATGAGTGATTTTAGTGATGAATTATGAGTGAGGACTTATAAGTTATGAATGATGAGTATTTGTTCATTCAAATACGTTTTCTTAAGAACAATAATTAAATAAAGTGACAATTTTTTTAAGTAAAATACTCATTATCAGATTATTAAAAACTCATGATGCATCTCTCACTAATAGGTAAAATATAATTTGATAATAAAAGAAAATAACTGCTTATGAAGGTTTATTTTGACAATGCTGCTACCACCTCTCTTGCCCCCGAAGTATTAGATGTAATGCTTCCTTTGCTCCAAAATGTGCATGGCAATCCCTCTTCTATCCATGCTCATGGGCGTGAAGCCAAGGCTTTGATAGAAAAAGCACGGAAAAAAATAGCTCAATTACTCAATACTTCTCCCTCTGAAGTTTTCTTTACTTCAGGTGGTACAGAAGCCGATAATTTTGCCATTTTTTCTAGCATAGAAAGCCACGGTATCAAGCACGTCATTAGCAGTCCATTAGAGCACCATGCCGTATTACACACCCTCGAGTATCTTGCCAAATTAGGCAAAATTAAACTTCATCTATTAGAAGTAGATAAGCAAGGAAGGCTCAATTATGAGCAGTTAGAGGAGTGGCTCAAAGAATTTTCGCCTACCCTTGTATCACTTATGCATGCCAACAATGAGATAGGCAATATCTGTGATTTAGAAAGAGTAGGGAATCTCTGTAGGACACACCAGGCTCTTTTTCACTCAGACACAGTCCAGACTATGGGGCATTATCGCCATGATTTACAAAAAATACCTATAGATTTTATTGTAGGTTCGGCACATAAATTTCACGGGCCTAAGGGAGTAGGTTTTATTTATATCAATGCTCAAAATAAGATTCCACCTTACATGCATGGAGGAGCACAAGAACGCAATATGCGAGGTGGTACAGAAAATATCTATGGAATAGTAGGAATGGCTCAAGCACTTGAGCAAGCCTATCTTGAAATGGAAGAGCATCAAAATCATATTTTATCGCTCAAAACAAGATTTATAGAGCAACTCAAAGCCCAAGTGCCTGATGTAGAGTTTAATGGTCTGAGCAATGATTTAGAGAACAGCCTCTATACAGTATTGAGCGTTAGTTTACCTCCTTCTGAGCAAAATGATATGTTGCTTTTTAACCTTGACATTAATCAAATATCAGCTTCGGCAGGGAGTGCATGCTCGAGCGGCTCAGAAGTCGGCTCACATGTGCTGCAAGCATTGGGTGCAGATGGCAAAAGAGCGGCAGTTCGTTTTTCATTTAGTCGTTATAATACACCCGAAGAAGTGGATTATGTGGTAGAAGTTTTAGCCAAAATATATGCACCCTCTTTGTCGGCTTAATAAAGAAAATTTCAGATTTGCAGAGTTTTTGTAAGTACTATCAAAGACAATACAAAAATTGCAAATAACGAGCGTTAGAGCATCAATCATTAAGTTTTGAAAATCAAGAACAAAGGCCATCACATTTTTGGTATTATAGGCTTGAGCAGTTTTATTATTACTGCTTACTTGGTCTATTGGGCTGGTCAGTCTATGCCACAGCAATTGCCTACTTTTTATCAAAGCTTAAAGAGTAAAGTACAGACAGAAATCCAAGCACTTCAGCAAGCCCAAACGCAGTGGCAAGAGCTTGCTTTTGCAAATCCTGATACGCTTTTATTTTCTCAAAAACTTCCACAGAATTATCAGTATTTTTTATTTCAAAATCAAAAGCTTTTGTTTTGGTCTGACTTTCGGTTTGTGCCACAAGCAAGCTGGCTTCATGGTGATTATTATTTTCGTCTGGGTTCGAGAGAAGGGCATTTATACCTCATCACACAAGCACAGCAAGTCCGCAATGCCGATACTTTGCGGGCATACAGCCTGCTCAATATTTATCAAGATTATAAAATACGAAATGCCTATCTACAGTCAGGTTTAAATAAAGAAGTATTTCTGTATGATAATTTGGAGATTATCCAAGACATTCAAAAAAAAGAATATCAGAATATTTACTCGCCAAGGGGAGAATTTTTATTTGCCATCAAGCTAAAAAAAGAGATTCCTCATCCTCCTGCTTACTTATCGGTTTTAGGGCTAATTTCTTTTTTATTAGGGTTTGTCTGTACTTTGATATGGATAGGAATCTTGAGCCAGCATCTTGCAAAACAAAGACAATATACCCGTGCCTTGCTGATTTGGGGAGCATATCTTGTATTGCTTCGTCTGGGGATGATTCTAGGTTCTGTGCCTCATCTATGGTTGCAAAGTAATTGGTTGGATGCTACTTATTATCAATCCACTTGGCTCAATCCATCTTTGGCTGATTTGGTGCTTAATCTATTATTCTTTGGGTTTTGGATAGGGTTTTTGGTCAGAAACATAGGTCATTTTTGGTGGGTTCGTTTTCTACTAAAGCTAAACCCTAAATACAAGCCTTTGCTTATGGGAGCAAGTATTCTGGGCGTTTTACTGACTTTAAGTAGTTTTATTGAGGTATTAAGTACACTTTTTTTTGATTCTGAATTGAGCCTTGACATTACCCGAAGTCTTGATTTTAGCTATAATAGTTTGAATGCTATTTTTGTGTTTGCACTGAATACTTTAGTATTCTTTCTTCTCTTACATTTCTTTGCTCGTCTCTTTTTACAGTTTTTTTCTAAGAAAAATAAGGGCATTTTTGGCTTAGTCCTGTTGGCTGTACTAGGGCTTTATTGGATAGTGAGTTATGTATTGGGAGATGCTCAAAGCTTAGTAGTCATTAGTAGTGGGTTATTTTTTATAGGATTGATACGCCTTGATTTGCCTCGTTATCTTTACCGATTTGTATATGCTACTTTTATTTATTTCTTTGTAGGAGCGTTGATTTTTGCTTCTCTAGGAGCTTACAGTATTTATAAATATGGACAACAAAAAAGCCTGAAAGAAAGACGTGCTTTTGCTACATTGCTCATTCCAGAGCAAGACCCTCTTTCTGAGATGCTTTTGAGCCAAGCCATCAAGCAAGTCAAAACAGATAACAGCATCAAAAGTGCTTTGCAAGATACCAGCATTCAAAAAAATGAACTAGCCCAAGACATTCGCAAAAAATATCTAAGTAAAAATTTTGATAGATACGAAACAGAAGTACTACTATTCGGGACTGATAATCAATCACTTGACCCACAACATCCTGAGCTAAATTACCAAGATTTTTATAACCGATACCAGAGAGTAGATTATGGTACTTCCAGACCTGAGATATTCTTCATTGACCTTTCGGGCATCAACCTAGTGCGGCACTATGTCGCCTTTGTAGAGATAAAAAACCCCAACAATACTGCTTTTAACCTGATTATAGACCTTAAGCAAAATAGAGATTTATCTAACAATGTCTATCCAGAATTACTAATAGACCAAGCCAGTAAAAACATTCAAAAAGTTAAAAATTATAGCTATGCCTTTTATGATCATCGCCAGCTAGTCTATAGCATAGGAAGCTACAATTATGCACGAGATTTTAAGAATGAATATTTTGACCAAGAATCACTTTTCTTTAATGGACTCAAAGCAGATAATTATGAGCATCTTTCCGTAGAGATTTCTTCCAAAAAAGTAGTCGTGTCGATTCTAGTCTATTCTTGGAAAGCTATTTTGTCTAATTTTGCCTTTTTGTTTTTGGTATTGATGTTTGAGATTCTAGGCTTTATGGTTATCTATAGCTTCATCAATAGAGTGCAAGGTTTTAAAGGGAATTTTGCGACACGCATCCAGTTTTATTTGAATATTTCTTTTTTCTTACCTTTGCTTACCGTCAGCATCACTACATTGAGCATCATCAGTGCCAATTACAGAGAAGATTTTTCTAAAAGTTTTGCAGAAGACACTCGGAGAGTAGCACGTAATCTTAGTCCATACCTTGACCAATACTTGCAGCAAGGACTTAATCAAGAAACCTTTACTGATCAATCTCTACAGATTGCTCGCAACGCAGGTTTAGATATTAATGTCTTTGACGCTTCGGGAAGGCTCATTATGACTAGTCAGCCTGCTATTTATGAAATAGGCATCTTATCAAGATATATTAATCCTGCTGCTTTGCGTGAGATTAAATACCAAGGAGAGACACAAAGTATCCAAAAAGAATCTGTGGGAGGGCTAAGTTATGTAACAGTATATATGCCTTTAAAATCTTATGAATCAGAGCAACTTTTGGGTTTGGTGAGCATTCCATTCTTTGATTTTCGGTATGAGCTAGAGCAACGTTTGATAGAAGTACTCAGCACTATTATCAATATTTTTGTGAGTATCTTGATTGTCTTTTTATTCTTATCTTATTTTGCTTCACAGATATTAATTATACCTCTAAGGCTGATTACACAAAAAATCCGTAAGACTTCTTTTTATGATTACAGTGATCCACTTGTCTGGGAATCTAAAGATGAAATTGGACTTTTTGTGAAAGAATACAACCGAATGCTCCAAAAACTAGACAAGAGTATGGAAGCCCTTGCTCGAGGTCAGCGTGAATCGGCTTGGCGTGAAATAGCACAGCAAGTAGCCCACGAAATCAAAAATCCTCTTACGCCCATCAGACTTACCCTTCAGATGATGCAAAAACGCTTAGAAGGGCAAAGTGAAAAGGTGAGAGCTACTTTTGAACGGTCTATTGATACACTCATAGAACAAGCAGATATTTTGAATGATATTGCTACCTCTTTCTCTTCTTTTGCTAAGATGCCCGTGCCAAATAGTGAGCGTTTTGAGATAATAGAGTTACTGCAAAGTGCAGAAAGCCTCTATGCAGAGGAGAAAATAGAAGTAACACTTAACCTTATCTCAGGGGCATTTTATGTACAAGGCGACCGCAAACTAATGGGGCGTATCTTCACTAACTTGGTCAAAAATGCCTTAGAGGCTACTCCCGAAGACAGAGAAGCCAAAATGGAAATCTCTCTCACCGTAGAAGCCGAAGGAATTATCAGACTAGCCTTTAAAGACAATGGAGAAGGCGTAAGCCTCGAGGCACAAGACAAGCTATTCATGCCCAACTTCACCACCAAAACTACAGGCTCAGGCATCGGCTTGGCAGTCTCTAAGCGTGGAATAGAACATGCTGGAGGTAGAATATGGTTTGAAACAGAAATAGAAATCGGTACTACTTTCTTTATTGAGCTGCCTCTTGTGGATTAGAAGTGGGAAGGCGTTGAAGTGAGATTAAAAGTCATTCATAAACAAAAGTATGATCAATAGAGCTATTACACACTGGTTATCAATACTTTACTTTTTTTGTAACCATCTATGCATCTAGAAAACATAGGGAATTGCTTACGAAAAGCTCCTGTATTAGGCAGCAAAGC
>JBBRUH010000359.1:0-6174 GCA_038248005.1 Cytophagales bacterium
AATCTTGGTGTCTCACCAAAATCAGACTGATGCACAGCCTCGAAATTCCAATGATTATCAACTGTTAAATACGGCATTAAAAATACAGACTCAATCTAGTCTGGACTCATAAATCCAGACTAGAGAACCAAAGATTTTTAATCTTACTTTAGCCTTACCAAAGTAGCTCCATACCCAAATTTTTCTTTTTGTGCATCCTTAAAAAATACAATTTCAGAACTGCCACTCAATCGGCGGTGTAGTTCGTGACGTAGTTTGCCATTTCCTACTCCATGGATAAAAGTAATTTCACGCATTCCTGTAACGATTGCACTTTCTAGATTTTGCTCAAAGGTCTTAATCTGAAGCTCTAAAATTTCCCCACTATTCAGCAAGGCATAGTCTTTTGAGATTTCTTCTATATGCAAATCTACTTCTAGCTTTGGTGGCTTTATCATTACTTTAGCCTCTGTAGTGGTAGCCTTTTCGTGGTTTTCATACATTTGCTCCCTTAGTTTAACAGGTTCTATGACAGCTATTTTTTCTGTTTCCTTAGGTTCTATCATAGAAGGCTCATCTTGGTCAAGCTGAAAAAGAAAAGCATCTCTGGCAATGATAGGAGCTTTCTGTTGTGCTTTAAAAAAAGTCTTGGCACGAAACCTTACCCTTTTGGTAAAAGGAGGTTTTTCTTTTTGTTTGATGAGGTCAAAAAATAAAAATTGAAAAATAAATATACCCCAGTCATTGATATCTAAGATATTGACTTCATAGACTCTCTGATGTGTTTTGGCATCTAGCTTTCCCGCAAAGAGAGGGAAATACTTGTCATCTTGCTCATTGGCTACTATAAAGGGCAAGATATAATCAGTATTATTGATTAGATACATGGTATGTTGTCGGTCATTGACAGGCACAAAAGCAAGATAAATTCCCTTTTGAGCCGCTACTGGCTCTGCTTTTCTAAGTTTATTAGAGGTGGATTTGGTATCAATAGTTTGTTTTTGTGGACGCAGTGAGCCAAACTGTTGCTCTTCTTCTTTGGCTATCAATACCACTTCTGAGCGTTTGACAGGAATATTAAACCCCTCCTCGATCTCTACTTCTAACAAAAAAGCATCTATAATCTTTGTGATGATGCCTCCTTCGCTGGAGTGGAGCATTCTTACTTTATCTCCGATATTCATGGGTCAATGGTTAATAGTGGATAATTTATATAATTGAGCATTGCTTTTCAATACTCCCACAAAAGTACAAAAAAAGCACCGTTTAGACTAGAAGTATAAGAAATGAAAACGAAAGCCTTGCGATTGGTTAAATTCTAGAGCAGGTGCAGGGATTTTGATTAGATTGGCTACAAACCTCAGAACTTTAAAAAACTTACGGCGTGCAGGGATTGCCATGATATTAAAATCGGGGCTAAGATAAAACTGTCTGTATGCTTGATTACCTCCCAATTCACGGTTTTCGGTAGGGTTGGCATAGGTCATCCCTTCTCCACCATAACCCACAGCAACATTAAGCCATTTAGGAAATTTGGTTTCGGGCAGAAACTTAGCCATATCAAAAGAAAGCCAATATGTCTGACCATTATAATCTTTCAAGATTTCTTCTTGAAGATTCTGACCAAGCAGACCAGGTCTGAGAGGTGCATAATGTGTCCGATGAAAAGAAAATTTAGGCTGGATACGCACTTCATCCCAGAGTAAATACTGCCCATATAAAAAAGCTGCCCCAGAGGTATTGGCAAGTAAATCTCCCCAAGACGCACCATAATCTGCCGAAAAACCATCAAAAATCTCAATAGGAAGCATCACACCTATTCCAGTAACAGCTCCCCAGAATATTGCTTTTTTTTCTTTTAATCCTGCCCATCGAAATCCCTCAGCAGTCGCATTGCTAAAATGAAAGGTAGAATAAAAATGTCCTACTTTATCTATCTGTTGCCAATCTGCATTGTCATTTGCAAATCTAAATTTACTTTCTAAACCATCTTGATACCACAAAAAATATAAGCCTGTTAGCGTAGTAGCATAAAAAGCTGAACCTGCAATCACAAAAGTTTTAAGCCGCTTAGGGTGGGGGCGAAGGCTATCACCAAGGTTTTCAAAGTGCTGATAAGGTAAATAAGAAGATTCAGCAGCCAATGCTATTTGGGAGGAGTGTATATCCTGAGCAAGAGATTTTTTTTGCCCAAAGAAGAATAATAAAAAGAAAATAAAAAAATACTTTTTCACTTTATCAGATTAAATTTGTTAGTTTATATCACAAAGTTAAAACTCTCAAATAACTTAAATAGCGGGCTAAGATATGAATATTTTACAACTATTAGGTAATTTAACTCACATTTGAATCTATGCGTTATGTCTTAAAAAATGCTATAACTGTATAAAAATGCTTTGCTCAATAAGATTAAACCCTTTTAGAGATACTTCAAGCACTAAATTTGAGTGACTTTTTGAAAGAATAACTATCTTTATGTGAAGAATAGAAAAACTAATATATAAAATTAAAAACTATAAATAATTAACTTAGTGGAAAAATTAAATTTTAGTAATGTCTCAAATATTGCAGGAGGTGATTTGGAGTATCAGCAAGAGTTACTAGAACTATACATTGATTTGTTTAAGGTTTTACCTTCCCAGTACAAAACTTGCTTGATTAATAAAAATACTGATAAGTTAGAAGCTACGATTCATCGTGTCAAGCCCTCTCTTATCACATTAGGATTAAGTAAATTTTTGGAGGAGTTAAAAAGAGGAAGTATTCTCATGGAAGAATCATCTTCTGACACAGAGAAGACCTTGATTTTTATCAAATACATAGAAACTGTCTGTGACGATTCAATAACTCAGCTAAGAAAGTATCAATTAGAAAGCAGATAAATAATCAAAATCCTACTTAACTAAGTAAGAGATTAATTATAAGTTATTAATTATTGGGTTATTAAGTTATTGATAATGAGCATTTTGGTCAAGACAAATGTCCATTTTATTTTTAAACCATTACTAAGACACTGATAGATATAAATACTAGACATTCTAAAAAGTTTTTTTGTAATTTTGAAATTCAGTATAAATTGTTTTTCAAAAAAAATATGGCTTCTAACCAAGATTTAAACAATATTCTTCTCACTTCTTACTATGAATTATATGATGTCATTCAGGATGGCGATATTTTGATGTATTCGGGAGAAGATGATGTTTCTAAGATTATTCAAAAAGCTACACAATCCATGTGGAGTCACGTCGGTATTTTATTCAAAATAGAGCCTTGGAAGCGGCTTATGTTGATAGAAAGCGTAGAAAATATGGGTGTAAGACTGATTCCACTTTCTCGTTATATCCAGAATATAGAAAGAGAAGAAGAGGAGGAAGAGTTTTATGCTAGGCTTATCATCGCTAGACATCAACAACTCAAACCAGAAATGATTCATAGACTTATTAATTATAGCATAGATTTGATTACTCGCCCTTATGATATAGAAGAGATTATGCAAATCATGGAGAGACTCCAAACAGGGCAAGGCAAGATGAAACGAGACCGAGCTTATATGTGTTCGGAGTTGGTTTATGAGTGTTATCATAAAATAGGCATTGAGCTTAATCATCATCCTTTTGGGTTTATCTCCCCAGAAGATATTTGGCTAGATGAAAATGTAATCGGTATCACTGAAATAAATCATCTTTAGATAGAAGAACAGGAAATTGAAATAATCTGTTTACTTACGCACTGACTTTTGCATTCTCTTACTCTAATCCTCTATTCAAAAAGTCTAGAACAGGCTTCATGGCTTGGCTTGCTTCTATGATTGTTTTCTTAAAATCATCTCCTTTGATGAGATTATCGGAGCAAGGATGTATCATCACAAAGCTTTTCATTCTAATTAAATCAATATTAGGATTGTCCTTGTCATAACCTCTAGGGGCAGTTACTAATTCTTCTCCCTGTAACTTTCCAAAAAACTTCTGAAAGCTATCTGCTTTTATTAATCCTCTTAACTCATCCGCATTGTAATCTATCTCTTGCCTAACCTTAGCCAAATCTGCTGAGGGAGGCATATAAACTCCACCTCCTATAAATGAAGCATTGGGCTGAAGATGCAAATAATAACCTGCATAGCTAGATTTTTTGCCCCCTTTTTGAAGGGATGCACCAAGATTATCTTTGTAAGGGCTTTTGTTTTTGCTAAATCGTACATCTCTGTTGATTCTAAACATACATTGTTTTACCTCAAGAGAAGCGATATCAGCATCAAAAAAACCAATCTCTTTAATCAACTCCTGTACTAAATTTTGAAATTCTTTTTTGGCTTTTTCATAACGACTTTTATTTTCAGTAAACCACTCTCTATGGTTGTTTTGTCCCAAATCAGCTAAAAAATCTAAAATAAACTGCATTGTATTAAAAGGTAAAGCGTAAATATAAGAGTCTTCAAAGCTAATAAATTAAATTCTTGTTTCATCTTTGTAGTATAATATTTTATGCTATCTTATATTTAATGTTCTCTGGAAAACCTATTAAAATAAAGGATTATGAAAAATCATTTTACTTCTATTATTTACATCTTATTTATCTCACTCATCTTAGTGGCTTGTTCATCATCTACGGATTCAGATGATAATCAATCTGATTCTACTAAGACAGACAGCTCCGAAAATATTAAAATCAAAGGAGTAGAACTTAAATTCGCTAAAAAATGGAAAATTATAACGCATATTCATCCTGGTGCTACTGAGCAAGGAGTAAAGGCATCAGAAAATGAGTATTTGTATCTTAATAAAGATGCTACTTATGAATTGAATACCTATAATTATAAAGAGCAAGGAACATGGCGCATCGTAATGCCACATCCTTATAGATATGAAGGAATGGATAATATAGATTTGAGCATTCCTAAAGATGAAGAAGTGCTAGAGCTAAAACCTTCTGAAAAATCTAAACCTACTAGACAAGACCGAGCCTACCTTCTCAAAATAGAAAAAGATAAACTTTCTGCCGTAGCTACTTATGACCCGACTGCTTTTGAAGCCATAGAGATTAAATAATAGTATATAAGTGATGAGTTATCTTAGTGAAATTTTGATAATCGGCTTTTTATAGTAAGATTAAAGTGCAAACTAATTTGGTACTCTGACAATTTTTGTGGTTTTTTTCTCAATAGATGTCAAATATTTTTGGTTGTATGACAATTTTTGTGGAGAGTTTTTTTGAACGTTTTTAGGTGTGCTATCTTTGTAGAAATAGTGCAAAAATTTAATAAAAATCTCGTAGAGATGACATCTTAATCAAAGATTTCACGCCTACAGCGTTTTTTTCCGTAATTATTTTAATTTTCTACAAAGATTTCAGCCCTAAATGGCTTCGGAAAAAATATGGTTATCTGACAATTTTTGTGGAGTTTGAATAATTAAGGTTATTATAAAAATGTATCTGCCTGATAATAAGAAAGTTAAATACATTAAGGACACTAGTTTTATTGTTTACCACAAAAATTGTCATACAACTAGAAAACTCTATGATTCTAAAAATTAATGGGACTTTGTACTTAATTCCATTTACTTCGATTAAGAGTATGTATTCTTTTGAAAAAAATGGAAGACAAAAACTTATATTTACTCAAATGATTAAAATTGGATAAATTTTATTCTCTCAAAGTATTTAAGAAGGGAGCAACGGATTGCTTTTGCTCTTTTTTTATGGTGTATTGACAGTAACTCCAAAAGTACTTACTTGAAAGTTTTTGTCTAGACCTTTATTGCGGTTAATCCATTTCTGAAAATCATTGATGTCTATTGTCTTAATCCCTTCATACTCTGTCAAAGTTGGTTTTGCAAAGGGCTCTGATGAAAAAAGCACATATACTAGATTAGCCAAAGGCTGTCCATCATCCGCAGTATTTAATTCATATTCATCTACTAGTGGAAAGCCTTCAAAATATTGACGGTGTTCTGGCGAAAAAAGCAAATACTCTTTATCTGCCTCCACCTTTACACAGCTTTCATATTGTCCTTCCATTTGGGCATAAGGCAATAGACGATAGACCATCCCACCTTCTATCATAAACACACTCAAATAACCCTTAGTAGGAGTTCTAAAATAAAGATACATACTATCTCCATTCGTAAACTGACCACTATTGCATTTGCGAGGCTCTTGGCAGTTAAAGACAAAAGTCTCAAAGACCACCTCAGCTTG
>JBBRUH010000360.1:0-6143 GCA_038248005.1 Cytophagales bacterium
AATATCCCATAGCACATCCCAATCTAACAAGGGTTCTTTTCCATTTACATCTACAAAACCACCTAAATTTCTTGTGGTGATTTATCTATTCATTAATTATTTTGCCCCAAATATCTATCATAAACTCATCATTTCCTATTGAAACTGTACTCTTGCCATGTCTAAATACACCTGCATTGTCATATTTGGCAGGAATGACCATTTTACCATCGCTGTCTATGTATCCATATTTGCCTATATGGTTTACCTTTGCACGCCCTTCCACAAAAGGATAAGCGTAATCAAATTGTGCAGAAGCAATCACATCTCCCTGTTCGTTGAGATAGCCCCATAATCCATCTTTTTTAAAGGTAGCAATCCCTTGATAAAAATCACCTACTTCTTGATAACCTTTGAGTACGACTCCTTGTCTGCTGATGAAATAATAAACTTTGTTTTTGCGAGCGATGGCTACATCTCCCTTAAAATTAGTAACATAATCATACTCTAATGGGATAACCTCCTCCCCATATCGGTTTACAAATCCATATTTACCATTGAAACGAACAGCTGATAGACCTGACTCAAAGTCGTTCGCCCAATCGTATTTTAACTCTGTGAGATACTCTCTATCGAGAGTAGCCAATGCAAATTTATCTTTGATTCTTACCCAAGAGACATCTTCATACACTTCCTCTACGGCATCATGCCCTTCATAAAGTTTTATTTTTTGGACAAACTGCGTAGGTTCTTTCTCTATAACTTCACCAAAACTTGCATCGAGTTCTCTCAGCACACGAGCATCATTTACTTTGACAAGATAGAAAGCAATCACTGCAAAAAAAGCAAAAATAATCAAAGCAGGTGCTAAGCCTGCTGAAGGATTTGGCTCTTTTTCTTGGGTATAGGCTATTTCGGTAGTAGCTTGTTCTTTTGTTTTCTTTTCTTTCTTAAAAAAAGCTTTCATCTTCGTATTCATTCTCTCAAAGAAAGAAGGCTTGGCTGTTTTAAAGACTTTACACCAGTCTTCGGCAGAGGCTCTGCTCGTAGGTAAATATAAGCCTTCCTCAAAAGTATTTAAGAATAGATTGCGAATTTTACGAGGAGCTTCTTTAAATTTTTGGTGAGGCTCAGGGATGACATCAAAGTGTTCTTTTTTCTTTCCATTTGGAAACAAACCTTCTATCATCTTCTGCTCATTAGAGTTCAGTGCTGCATAATCACCTTTGCAAGTACCTGCATAGGGATGAATCCCAAACAATATTTTATAAAAAATCACTGAAATTGAAAATCTATCCCAAGTCTCATCTATTAAATCTGCCTTGAGATTTAAGTTTTTAAATTCTACTGGGCTGTATTCTTGGGTAAACTTCTCGGCAGGGAAGAGTAGCTCGAAGCCATCACTAATGGCTATAGAGTCTATATCCACGACAGATACCTTGCCATCAAAACTTACCTTGATGTTTTCGGGCTTGATGTCTATAAAAGTAAATTTACGCGTGCGATGTAGTTCGTTGATAGCAGCAGCCACATTATAACAGACAGCCATACGGTTACGCATTCCTTCAGAGTTTTGTCTGTCAAATTTTTCACGCCAAGATTGAGGAATCCGAGAAGAAGGCTTGAGAGTACAAAGTGTAGTAAGATCATACTGACCTTTGGCTTTTTTCATCAAAAAACCTGCAAAGGTACCATGGTCATAGACTACTTCTTTTGGAAAAATAATAGAATTGGCTTCCTTGAGTTTGGGCTGGTTGGTAATGAGGTATTGTATTTTTTCTTGAATTTGTTGTGCATGCTTTGGGTTTTTATAGATTTTGACTACATACCCAAGATAAGCCTCTGGAGCAATTACCTCATAGACTGTCCCCTCAGCACCTTCTCCGAGTGCTTCTTCATTAATTTGAAGACGTTGAAATTTTTCATTTTGTAATTGCATACTTTTACAGTTTCATGTTCCAAATAACAGTATCAAATATCAGTGTCAGTAACAAATAACAGTTTCCTATTTAAGTACATTTATTTTCGTTTCTTAACTCAATTCTATCCTTTGGTAGCTAGGAGGCTACTCTTCTAAATCGATACCTGCCCCCAGCTACCTGTATTGGGTAATTGCAGATAATCACCGTCTTTTGATTGAGCGATTACTCCTACACTGTTACTCAGCCATTGGAAAAACTCCACAAAATTTAAACCCGTCAGTTTCATCGGAGGTGTACTTGGATGTGCGATGTAGCGTAAGTGATCCATATTAGCATCTTGTACCCCTATCGGAAAAAACAAAAACTTCTTCTCATTTACTCCTGCATTCACTTCAAACATAAGTTGCTCCAAATCTTGGTCTGCGTCCGCATCTCCATCAGTAATCAGAAACACAAAAGGTCTATAATAAGGCTGTCCAGTCTTACGATACCACATCTTACGGTAGTTTACCTTTATAATAGCTTCCTTGACGGCATCTACCATACGGGTAGAACCTGCGGCCTCGAGTGTAGGAATTTTAAAATTTCGGAGCAACGATGGCTCTTGGATGCAACGCACCACACTTTCAAAGGTAATTAGACAGACCTCTAATCTTTCGGCTGCCGTCTCATCTTTCATTACTTGATAATAAAACTCTTGCAATCCTCGGTTAAGTTCTTTGATAGGTTCTCCCACCATAGGGCCAGAAGTATCTAATATTAAGACGCAAAGACATTTTTGTTCGTAATTGTCTGGAGTTTCTGCTGTAAAGTCATTTTGTGCCATTTTTAGCTGTTTTATTTTTAAATATACTATTTTTTTCTAATTTTCTTATTGATTACAAAGGAAAATAGTCCTAAAATCTAGTATTCTTTGATTAAACAGTTGAAAACAAAAGTCGTTCACCTAAAATGAAAAATTAAACTGTTAAAAATCTGATATATTCCTTTATTACGTAATTGTTTGTGTAGTTGTATGGTTATATTATTTGATGAAGTATTTTTCTTTAAAAATAATAAAAAATGATTTTAAGTAAAGTTGCAAAAATAAAATAATCCAAAAAGGTCTATATCCTGCGTATATGAAGTACAAAAGTCATTTGTTGAGCAGTTTATTTTTTCCTTTTTACTAATTGGTTTTTTGATGAGTTTTTATTTGACTATTCCTACCAATGTATCTGAGTGTGATAAAATTGTAGGCACTTGGCTCTCCAAAGATAAATAAGTGAAAAAACAAAACTACTCAGGTAGTTTTGTTTTTAAGTAATTGATAGCTAAGGGTTTATAGAAAATTGAAAATATCAACCAATTTCTAACACAAGCACAAATAATGGATAATCAAATGCTTATGTATCTCTATAAGTAAAATCGAAATAATATCTAATAGTCCTCTTTTTAGAGGGCTTTTTTGCTTTAGTAGGGAGTGAGATATTTGTAAAAAATATTATAAATCAAGGCTTAGTATAGCTTTTAGATGCATGTTGTTACAAAAAAATAAAAGAGTAAAATCTCAAAAAATGAAAATATCATTCTCAAAAAGAGAAAATTTTTCCAAAATATAATCTCTAAAACAATTCTCTTCTTCTTTTAATTGATGAATTTGTAAATAAATTAATCATTAGAATCTTAAAAAATAGCTATAGAACTCATTTTAGGCATTGTCTAAGATGAAGCCTTTTTTAAGACTGAATAAAAATGTAAAAAGGCTTCTTTGGTAAGTAATTTGTCTTTTTATACTTAATAATGCTATCTTTTTGAAAATCATACATTGATATTTAATCTAGTAATCTGTACAAATACTTTTTAGATAAATCAAATGATGTTTAAAACAATCTATCAAAACCAATATACAATGAATACTTACACAACCGATTATTCCAAATTACTCCCATTTTTTAGAAAACAAATATGTCTCTTTCTGTTGATAGGAGTCTTAGGACAATTAGCCATCATCAATACAGCCAATGCTCAATGTGGCAACATTAGTCCAACACCTATTACTTGTCCACAAGTGGTCGTGGGGTTTCCATATCAGTTAAACTTTACTGGAGCAGAAGGAGGTGTTCTTGATGTAAATGGAGCGGGAACTGGCTTTAGAATGATTGACCCTCATACGGCTACTCGCTTAGCTGCTGATCAGCCCGTAAGTAATCCGATTGTGCCAGGCTATGAACCTTCAAAAATAGAAATCGCAGGTGGAAATCTTCAACTTACTAGCTCACAAGGCTTGGCTTATCTTCGCCCACCAGCAGGTAGTAATAACAATACTCAAGTAAATACTCTGGGAGTAGGTCTTCAGGTTCAAAACAGAAGATTTATGATTCAGAGTACACTTATCAATCCTGTTACAGGGACTGGTTTTGCACAGGCTGGTATATGGTATGGTCTGAATGAAGATAATTTTGTGAAGCTAGATGTAGTAAATAACAATGCTATTGAGATGCGTATTGAACGTAATGGGCTTTCTGGAAACGGAACGGCAGATTATATTCAACTCACAGGTTTAGCCATCACTGGCAATAATGTGAGACTAAGACTCGAGGTAAATAATACCACAGCCACCAAAACAGTTACGGGATATTACCAGATAGGTACAAATCAAGAAGTATCCATAGGCACATTTAACCATACTTTTCATAATGGACTTTTACTGGCTAATGGTATTACCAACAATGTGTCTTTTGCAGGAATATATAACTCCCACAGGAGTGGAAGTCAGTTTACGGCAGTATATGATAACTTTATTATTCAAGATTTTTTAAGTTTTAATCCTAAGACACTTAATTATAGTTTAGAGCCTAACCAGTTTCAAGGGCAAATAGCCAACCTTTCGGCTTCTATTGGCACACCTACTTATACATTGACCAAATCGGCGAGTACTCCTTGGCTTACATTGCCTGCTACTGGCACATTAGGTGATTTGAATTTTGTGGTCAATACCACAGGGTATAATGCTGGAAATGTATTACAAGCTACTGTTACTGCGTCTGCTGCTGGTTATTTGGATGCTATTCTAGTGATTAATGTAGCCGTAGTACCAGAAGTAATGGAGTTTAGACCTACTAATTTACACTTCACATTGCGTTCAGGTAGTGGCAATGTATCCAAAAACATAGAATTATTCAGTACAGGAGGTGCTATTCCTGTAACACTCATCAAAGGAGTAGGGGCTACTTGGCTTACTTTGCCTACCAATCCAGTGAGTGGAAACCTAGCGTTTACAGTCAATACAGCAGGATTAAATGAAGGAGATACCCGCACTACTACCGTTACGGCCTCTGCAGCAGGCTATACAGATGCTATTCTAAATGTAAGAGTGCAGATGGTAGGGCTAAATACTACCTTACAGTTTAACTTTCAAGATGCTGCTTCTACACCTGTCCTCCCTTGGCGAATAGATTTTGGGCAAAGCTTTGGCCCTAGAATAGGTACACAGCAGGGCTTTGCACTCAACTATGGGTGGAAGACACAATCTACTGGACTTGCTACTGACTTGACTGATAGAGGGAGACTAAGAACTAATCCAGCAGGAAATCTTATCCAGAGAACTTTAATGCACATGCAATTGAGTGGCAACTTTTTTTGGGAATTAGAAATACCAAATGGCTTTTACCAAGCAGAACTAAGTGCTGGGGATGGTATTGGAGCGATTGATAGTAATCATAATATTAGGGTAGAAGGCGAAACCATTATCAGAAACTTTGTGCCTACCCCCAATCAGTTTCAGACATCAAGTGCTAAGGTAGAAATATCAGATGGGCGACTAACTCTAGATGCTGTAGGTGGTACTAATACTAAAATCAATAGCCTTATCCTTACACCTATTAATAATAAATTAATTTTTGATAAAGAAGCACTTAATTTTGTGTTATATACCAATGAGGCGAGTCAAGCTAAGTCAATAGCGCTAAGTGCAGAGACAGGCGTTTTGCCTGCTTATGTGTTGAGTCAGTTTCAGACTTTGCCTACTTTTTTAAATAGCCCTACTTACATTCAAGTAAATAATACTGACCCTGCAAACTTACAGATTAGTATAGATGCAACAGGGCTTGTAGCTGGTTATTATGTAGCTACTCTGCGAGCAGATGCCAATCTTTATTTAGATGCAGAAGTTACCATTAAGGTCAGGGTATTAGATATAAGTGAAACTATTCAAGTTAATTTTCAGCTTCAATCTACCATTCCACCTGAATGCTGGATACG
>JBBRUH010000361.1:0-6102 GCA_038248005.1 Cytophagales bacterium
AACTCATAATTTATAACTCATCTCTCACTAATTCTATGAAAATCATTCATTTTATCATCCTCCTTTTTATAGGACTTTTTGCCTGCCAATCTAAAATCCAAGTAGATTTGATTGTTCATAATGGCATAGTCTATACAGTAGATAAAGAATTCTCTACGGCACAAGCCTTTGCCGTTAAAAATGGTAAGTTTGTAGAGATTGGGAAAAATGAAGATATTCAAAAAAAATACATATCTGAACAAGTAATAGACGCAGAAGGCAAAGCCATCTATCCAGGATTTATAGATGCACATTGCCATTTTTATAGATATGGTGAAGTACTTCTCACAGTAGATTTGGTAGGGGCAAAGTCTTATCAAGAAACATTAGAAAGAATACAAACCTTTAGAACCAATAATCCTAAGCAAAGCTGGATTAAAGGACATGGCTGGGATCAAAATGATTGGGCAGATAAAGCATACCCTAATAAAGCAGCTCTAGATTCTCTCTTTCCTGATACGCCCGTATTCTTGACACGAGTAGATGGACATGCAGCCCTTGTTAATCAAAAAGCACTTGACCTCGCAAAAATCACCCCCGAAACCCCACAGGTAGAAGGTGGAGTGATAGAGCAAATAGATGGCAAACTTACAGGAATTTTAGTAGATAATGCAAAAGGACTAGTAGGTAAGTTTATCCCTGAAGCTTCACCTGAAGAGATGGAAAAAATCTTGTTTGAGGCACAAGAAAGATGTTTTGCAGTAGGTCTGACAAGTGTGCAAGATGCAGGACTTCCTCGTAAAGTACTAGATGTAATAGACCAAATGAATAAAGAGAAAATACTTAAAATGCGTGTCTATGCTATGGTAGGTAATAACGCAGAAGATGTGTCCTATTATTTAGATAAAGGTGCTTACAAAACAGAATACCTAAGCATTCGCTCAGTCAAACTATATGCGGATGGTGCTTTGGGTTCTAGAGGTGCTTGTCTCTTAGACCCTTACCAAGATGAACCACTGCAAAATGGGTTCTTACTCTCAAGCCCTGCTCAAATGGCTGAGTGGATAGATAAAATAGCCCAAAAAGGTTTTCAAATCAATACACATTGTATTGGTGATTCGGCTAACCGTACCATTCTTGATTTATATGCCAAGCACCTAAAAGGTAAAAATGATTTGCGTTGGAGGATAGAACATGCACAAGTTCTCAGCCCAGAAGATTTTGATAAATTTGGTAAATATGCCATTATTCCTTCTGTACAGCCTACCCATGCTACTTCGGATATGTTTTGGGCATTGGATAGATTAGGTAAAGAAAGGCTAAGAGATGCGTATGCTTACCAAGATTTGCTCAAGCAAAACAATATGCTTGCTCTCGGGAGTGATTTTCCAGTGGAAGACATTAATCCTCTTTATGGATTTCATGCAGCCGTAGCACGCAAGGATGCACAAGGAAATCCTGTGGATGGATTTCAAATGGAAAATGCACTCAGTAGGGAACATGCTTTGAGAGGAATGACTATCTGGGCTGCGTATGCTGCCTTTGAAGAAAAAGAAAAAGGAAGCATAGAAACTGGTAAATTGGCTGATTTTGTGATTTTGGAAAAAGACATTCTCAAAATTCCAGTTAATGAGACTCGTGATACTAAAATAGTGCGTACCTTTTTAGGTGGTAAAGTAGCCTATAACCCAATACAAGCTGGGAAGTAAAGGATGAATGTGAACTTAGTTTGAAAAAATAGAGTTTTTGGTAAAAATTATGACTATTTTTAGATAGGCGATGAGTTATAAATGAAGAGTGATGTGTTATTCTATTAAAATACTGATAATCAGATTTTTATAGTAATATCAAAATGTAAACTAATTTTGACCATCTACTTAATCAAAAGTAGTCTTAATTAAGAAAATAATTACCAATAGACTAATCAAAACGTTTCACTTAAATTCACTTTCTGAATGAAATCTCCCGAAATTTGGTACCTTGAAGAAGTTAATCTCTTTGATATATTTTGCCCGCATAGATTAGAAGAATATAAACAAGAGCATCAATTTAAAAGCTTTAAAAAAGGAGAGTTTATCTATTTTGAAAATGACCCTGCTCATAAAATATACCTTGTAGTAGAAGGAAAAATAAGAATTGCTTTTTATGCAGATGATGGGAGAGAGGTAGTCAAAGCAGTACTCGGAAGGGGAGAAATATTTGGCGAATTGGCTTTGTTTGACACAGAAAAAAGGAGTGAATTTGCAGTAGCTAATGATGATAATACGCTTCTATGCCCTCTAGACGCAGAGACCATGCACGAGTTAATGCGTCATCACAAAACCTTTAGCCTCAAAATATATAAACTCATAGGGGTAAGAATCAAGAAACTAGAGCGAAAAATAGAAGCCCTCATTGCAAAAGACGTGCGTACTCGTTTGATTGAGTTTTTGCAAGACTTAGCACAAGAAAAAGGTCAAAAAGTAGCCTCAGAAACACTCATCAAACACTATTTAACTCAAAAAGACATCGCAGACCTCATCGGTACTTCTCGCCAAACAGTTACTACACTGATGAATGAAATGAAAGCTCAAAACTTGATTAACTTTGATAGAAAAAGAATCTTGATCAGAGATATGGATAGACTTGCACAAGCTATCGAATTAAAATAATTTTATTTTGACTATATTTGAACAAGTGATGAGTTATAAATGATGAGTGATAAGTTAAATTACTAAAAATTTGATAATCAGTTCATTATAACAAGATTAAAGTCTAAAAGAAAATAGTATTATATATAACTCATCTTTTATTCTGTCTTAAAATAGATTGCCAAAAAATTAACTTGTAACTCATCTCTTACTTAGACACTTTATTTATATCCCATATCTTACTATGTTAAAGCTATTTTTTTCATTTTGCTTACTCTTCTGTATAGCCATTTCATCTATAAAGGCTCAAGATGCTGCTTTTATCGGACGGTTTGAGCATCAGACAGAAACGCCTGTTGCCTATCCTAATTATTTTGAGAACCGTGCTTGGCTTACTCAAATGCTTGAAACTCTTAAAGAATCTGTCAAAAAAAGATACAATATCAATACCTTAGACTATAAAAAGCTAGGAACGGTTGATTTCGTGCCTGGATTTAGGACGCCAGGCGAGATGAAGATGTTCTCTAGCACAGCCTATGATTTGCTGATAAGTATCGTAAGTCAAATAGAGACAGGCTTAGACAATGAAAAAATGGGCATAAGTGAAGGTTCATTGCTCATCGTAGTAGAGATATGGAGACCCAATGATAAGCGTGTCTTCAAAAGTAGAGCAAAAGCCAAATTCGTAGTAGTTCCCTATCAAAACGACCTAGCCGAAGTGATGATGGCAGAAGAAGATTTTCAGAAAATGTACGAAGAGTGTCTGGAAGCCGCACTTCAAATCAAACCTAAGCCCAAGCCTTTCATTTTTAGGCAGCCTGCACCTCAGTTTTATCAAGATTTTTTGGGAAAAGCTGATAAAATGATATTGAATCAAAAAGACCGTGTAACCTTTGAACTAAATCAAAATGTCAATCAGGTCTTAAAAATGGATATGCAAGCTCCCTATCAGCAAGAAAAACAATATGGACGCAGTGGCTCGCTACAAAATCCATTGGCTGAAGCGGATAATATCAAACTCAATTCAGCTCTTTTTACCAATCAGACCTACAATGTTCAGACCCAATACTTAGAAGGTGAAACCGTTTTAGGTAACTTCTCTATGATAGAAACGCCTGAACTGAGAGAAATCAAAGGTTATTTTGGTACGGTTTCTTATACACTTAGTAGAGGGTTTTTATCAGGAATAGCCAAAATAGAGATAGAGTCTAAGTTAGTCGCTATCCTAAAACCAGAAGCCAACACATTCTCTGATACAAAAAACTTAGAACTTTATTTTGCTCCTCAAACCTCACAAGCCATCAAAGCCAAGATTTTGACTTTACTTAATGTAGAAATACTGAGTGAAGCAGTCTTAAAGTATTATAGATTAGAAACAGGCTCAGGTGGATAGAAGCAATTTTGAAGGATATCTCTAAATTATCAGTTTTTTTTAGAGAATAGCTTAAAAAATACGGCTACTTGCTATTTTTTTTGCAAATTTGCAAATTAAACTTTAAAAGCCATTACAATGAAATACTCTGTTGACAAACAAGAAAAATATACAGTTCTAAAACTAGACGAAGCCAAACTAGATGCGACTCTTTCACCTGAATTAAAATCTACCTTTGTGGCTATGAATACCGAAGGTACACGCAATTTTATTGTGGATTTATCGGAAGTGAAATATGTAGATTCATCAGGATTATCTGCTATTTTGATTGCGAATCGCCTTTGCAATGATCAAAACGGTACTTTGGTGCTAGTAGGGGTTACTGAACATGTATTGAAACTCATCTCCATCTCTCAATTAGAAAAAGTATTAAATATGCTTTCTACGGAAGAAGAAGCCATAGATTTAGTATTGATGAATGAAGTAGAGCAAGATTTACGCTCAGAAGAAGACGAAGACTAGATATCCGTCTAAGTGATGATTTATAGATGATGAGTGATGAGATTTTCAGTAAGATTCTGATAATTAGTTATTTGTAGCAAAATTAAAATATAAATCAGCAATTCTCACTCTGGATTTTTTATTTAGTTTGTTACATTTTTTGTGAAATAAAAATTTAAAAAAGTGCTTTTACGTGAATAAAATTCAGTAAAATTCTTTAAAACTAAATTATTTTCATAAAATAAAAATTGCTTAAAATATCAAATCTGTAAGGTTTAAGGTATTTAGAAATAAAACCTCACAGGTTTTTGGTAGCAAAAAAATAGACCTAAAATGAGAATTGCTGAATATAAACTAATTTTGATGAATCACTCATAAGGAGAAAGTTCGGATACATCTAAAGACTTTAAAGTGCAAGCAAACTGCTTGCACTAGATTTATAATAATAGGGTTTGAAAAATAAATATAAAACTAAGATTATAGAGCGACCGTTTTTTTATTTTCCTACTATTAAAAATACAGAGCAATGCTCCAACTGACCATATTAGGTACTAATGCAGCAAGTCCAGCTCATAAAAGGCATCCTACGGCACAGGTACTTTCACTGCCTTACACTCATTTTTTGATTGATTGTGGAGAAGGAACACAAATCCAGATGCAGCGATACCGTGTCAAAATCAATAAATTAAAGGCTATTTTTATTACACATTTACATGGAGATCACTATCTTGGGTTGATTGGCTTACTCTCTACTATGCACCTCATCAAGAGAGTAGATGCCCTTGATATCTATGCTCCACCAGACTTAGCAGATATTATTAGAATCAATCTAAAATGCAGTGATACTCGTCTTTCTTTCCCTATTCACTTTCACCCTGTTTCAGACAAAGGGCAAGAAATTGTCTATGAAGATGGAGGATTTACGGTGGAAACCATCAAGATGAATCATAGAATAGCGTGTGTAGGTTATCTTTTTCGTGAAAAACCTAAAAAATTAAAAGTATTGATAGATAAACTTCCTGAAGAGGTTGCTTGGCAAATCCCAGCCGAACTACAAAAAGGAAGAGATTATTATAATGAAGAGGGGGAAATACTTTATAAATGTGAAGAATATACCTACAGACCACCTAGCCTTGTCTTTGCACATTGCTCTGATACATTGTATAATGAAGCCATTATTCCTCAAATAGAAGGAGCTGATTTGCTGTATCACGAAAGCACTTTTTTGCATGAAGAACTAGAAAAAGCAAATATGACTCATCACTCTACAGCTCTACAAGCGGCGACGATTGCCCACAAAGCAAAAGTAAAAAAACTGGTGATTGGACATTATTCGGCTCGTTACAAAGATTTACAGCCCTTACTTGAGGAGGCAAGGACGGTTTTTGAAAATACACACCTTGCCATAGAAGGAGAAAAAATAGACATAGAAAGAACTGAGTTATAACTGCATCTTCCCGTGGTTCGTGTCTTCACTCTTCCCGTGGTTCGTGTCTTCACTCTTTCCGTGGTTTGTGTCCTCACAAAACACTACGCCGTTGCCTGTGTCTGCACAGGCGACTCCTCCTGTTGGTCATGTCTTCACGAACTACTCCTTTCCGTGGTTTGTGTCCTCACAAA
>JBBRUH010000362.1:0-6085 GCA_038248005.1 Cytophagales bacterium
CTAGTTTAGGAAAACTAACACAAAATGAATAGCCTAAGGACCATTAATGACAATGATATGCCCGAAAGTATTTTGCCAATAAGGCAAAACAGCAGGAGAAATAGGAGGAAAAAACACAAACCCTTTGACAACAAGAAATTCAAAGAAGATAAAATCAAACAACTGCGAATCTAATGGCAATACCGAAGCATTGACCACAGCCTCAAGCACCGAAGATGCTTGCAGACTGGCAGAACCGTCCTCTTGTTGATCTGAAAAAGGGGTGTTTTCGTCTGAATCTTGCTGGTTTTGTGATATATTATGGGTTTCCTCAGTAGGCACAGGTATTGCAAGCACGTGGCTATTGACCAAGAGGGCAAGCCCAAAAGCCAAATAGGTGAGTGTGATGCCCGACCAATAGAAGATATTTTTACGTTGTTTTCCCATAAATCAATCGCAAAGCTAGATAAAATCTAGGAAAAAAAGAAAAATCAGGTATTTTAATTGAGATTATCGGTTTTGATATGGGGTGGTTTAGATAATAGAACTGTTAAGGACTGATTACCAACACTTTATTTTTTTATAACCATATATGTACATAGAAAACATAGAGAATTGATTACGAAAAAAACGCTTATATTAGTTAATAAAGCTTATCATTTTAAGATTCTCAAATGAAAATTAAATTAAATCATTGAAAATCAAAAAGTAACAACGCTATTGAAGCTGAAATATATAACTTCCTTTTCGTTATTTTTGAAGAATAAGTAGATGGTTAAAATTAGTTTATACTTTAACCTCATTATAAAAAACTGATTATCAAAACCTTACTAAGATAACTCATCGCTCATTTTTTATAACTCATCACTTATTTAAGAAAAATTTTTCTGCATCATAAAAATATATCATTGATAGTGCAGTCAGTTAAGTTTTAATAATTATTTTTTGCTCCTCGCCATTGCTTGTGTCCTTACACGCAATTAGTTGGATTTGAGCAGAACATTTTATTAAACTTCAAGCCTTTCCACTAAAAATGATAGCTTCTAACAAAAGGAGTGGTAGAAATGTCTTAAATAAAAAACATAATATAATCAAAAACAAAATAATAATGAAAAGATTAGAAAATAAAGTAGCAATCATTACTGGAGGTTCTGGGTCTATTGGTATAGCAACAGCAGCTAAATTTTTGGAAGAAGGCGCCAAAGTAGTATTGGTTGATTTAGATCAAGAAGGACTAGAAAAAGCCAAAAAAGAATTAAACTATGGTGATAAGGTAAGCATAGTAAAAGCTGATGTAACCAACGATAAAGATACTTCTAACTTTGTCAACAAAGCAAAAGAACAGTTTGGTAAGATTGATATTTTGTTTGCTAATGCTGGAGTTGAAGGTAAAGTGAAGCCAATCGCAGAGTATGATGATGATGAGTTTGATAAAGTATTGGCAGTAAATGTTAAAGGAGTTTATCTGTCTATCAAACATAGCATCCCTGCACTAAAGGAAAACGGAGGCGGGAGTATTATCATATCTTCCTCTGTGGCAGGTCTTCAAGGTTCTCCCAATACCGTGGCTTATGTAACCTCAAAACATGCCTTAGTTGGTTTGATGCGTACAGCAGCACAAGAGCTAGCAAAAGATAGTATTCGGGTAAATACAATTAATCCATCTCCAGTAGATAACCGAATGATGCGTTCTCTTGAAGAGGGATTTGCACCTGGTCAGGCTAAAGAGGCTAAGCAACAATTTGAGCAGACTATTCCTCTAGGGCGTTACGCACGACCTGATGAAGTAGCAGATTTAGTGCTATTTTTGGCCAGTGATGAAAGTAAGTTTATTACAGGAACTACTAATCCAGTAGATGGAGGTCTTACTTCATAAAATGTAATTAATTATGTAATACCTAGTACGAGCGTTGCGAAGCACCGCTTGTACTTACCTATTCCGAAAACGTCCGCTTTCCGCCCTATGCGAAGATTTTTGCAAAGTAAGAGATTAGTTATAAGTTATTGGTTATTAGACTGTAAAAGTCTGATAGTAAGGATTTTACTCAAACTAGATAAGCACTTTATTTTTAAATTATTACTAAACTAAACCAACGAATAAAGACAAGACTACTCAAATTATTCAAACACTCTATTAATCCATGTCCTGCACCTTCAGTGGAAAGCAGATGCTTTGTTCTCCTTGTGCTGATTTTTAGTTTTGAATGCTTGAGCTATCTGGGGATTAAATATTAGTTAAGGTAATAAATATGCTTTACCAAACTTTTATTGATTGAGCTTTTTTTCTACTTTGATTGGCAAACTGAAATAAAAGGTACTTCCTTTACCTTCTTCACTCTCAACCCAAATCTCCCCTCCGTTACTCTCCACAAAATCTTTGCAAAGTAATAAGCCTAAGCCAGTACCTTTTTCTTGTTGAGTACCCAATGTACTGACTCCAGAATCTCTAAAAATGGTCTCGAGTTTTTGAACAGGAATACCTACACCATCATCTTCTATGGCTATCTCTAGCTGAGTATCTTTTATTTGAGCATAAATTCTTATGTCTCCTTCTGAGAGTGTAAACTTGATTGCATTACTGATGAGATTACGAAAGACAAGCTTAATCTGGTCTATGTCTGCAAAGACAAAGGTCTCAAGAGAGATTTCATTGATTATACGAATCTTCTTATTTTCTGCAGTAGCAGCCAAAAAATTGATGTTCTCTTTTGCTACATTATAGATATCAAAAGCCTCTGGTTTAGAGTGAATACCTTGCATTTGGTTGTTTGCCCATAAGAGTAAGTTATTTAAGGTAAAATGCACATGTGCTACATTTCCCTTGAGTTTACCTGAGAAAAACAGAAACTCTTCTTGGCTGATTAATTTATCTTCTAATAGACTTAACATGCCTGTTAATGAATTAATGGGGCTACGGAGGTCATGCCCTATAATTGCAAAAAGCCTGTCCTTATCTGCATTGATTTGAGCTAGATTTGTTGCTTGTAATTGTATTTCTTCTGTTCGTTCTTTGAGTTGTTGATTCTGAACACTAATGATTTTTATTGCTTTTTGTTCTTTTCTCCTACTTTGGTATATAAAATAGGTCAATATAACCATTAACAACAGGCTAAAAATAATTAGATAAATAATCTTTTGTTGAAATTCTTTTTCAGTTTTTAGTATCGCTTTATCCTTACTAAGAATTACAATTTCTTTTTCTTTGTGTTCTGTTTCATTTTTTACTTCAAGGTTATTGATAGTTTTTGTTTTTTCTACATCAAAAACACTATCATTACTTTGCTTATATAGTTCATAATATTCTAATGCTTTTTGATAGTTTTCTTGTGCCTTATAGTTTTCGTACAGTATCTGACTAAGGTCTCTTACTAGCAATAGCGTATTCACTTTCTGAGTGAGTTCAAGCCCCTTTAAAGCATACTTAATACTTTCTGAATAGATTTTCTTTTCATAATATACCTTTGCTATCCCTTTATAAGTGTATAGCTTAATTAAGTCATTATTGACTTGAAATGCCAACTCATTACTCTTCTCAAAAAAACTAAGTGCTTTATCATACTCGCCCTTCTGCAAATGGACTTGTCCTATATTGAATATCGTCTCAATACCAATCAAGCGACTTTCTATCTCTTTTTCTATTTCTAAGGTTTTATAAAAAAAGACTAAAGCTTTATCATACTGCTTTTGCTCTGAATATATTTCTCCCATATTGTGTAAGCTTCTCGCCATAGCTTGTTTATTTCTTGCCTTTATATTTACCTCTAAGCTTTTTTTAAAAAAATGCAATGCTTTATTCACATCTTTTTGATTGATATGGACTCCTGCTATGGTATTAAAATTTGCGGCAATAACTGATAAGTCATTGATTTCTTCGGCTATCTTAAGGCTAAGATAATAGTAACGCAATGCTTTTACATAATCTCCTTTATGATTATGTATCAGACCTATTTCATTTAATATTTCTGCAATTTCTTTCTGAGCGTTGATTTCTAGATAAATCTGGTAGCTTTTATCGTAGATTTCAAGGGCTAGGTCATATTCTCCCCTCACACGGTTGATTGAACCTTGAAGCTTTAGCCCCTCAGCCTGAATTTTGGTATCACCTGCTTTGAAGCCTTCTTCTTCTAATTTTTTAGCATAAAAAATAGCACTATCTGCTTGAAAGGCATATAACTGATTGGCTAACTGACTAAGGGTATTTAGATAAAGACTTGTTGTATAATCTGTATGCTTTGATAGAGTTACCTTTAGGCTATCTATTGTATTATTCTGTGCCATAGCTAGGCTTAGTGATAAGAAAGACAAGAAGAAAAGTGGAATAATGATTTTTATCTTCAAAATAAATATAAAATTTTAAATCAACTTTCTAACGAGGTAATTGAGTAAAAGTTTTGGACATCATATAGAAATAACTCCGCTATTTTTAAGCATCCTCTGTGGTTGGTGTTTTAGAAATAGCTTTTTAATTTATTTTTAAAACAGCATCTTGATTAAGCCATTTCGACACCAAACACTTGTGTCCAAAGCTTTGATATTTTCTGCACACAAAATATTGAACCCTCGCCTGCTAACAAATATGACCATTCAAGCAAAATCTTCCGTATAGTGAGCTAAAAAATCATAAATCAAATTGTCAAATTCATAAAAATTAAAAACTCTTCCCAGTCTTCATTAGCATCAGGGCAATTCTGATTTTAAAGTAATCATATTTCTCTTCAAAATGCTGATAGGCTTCACTTGTGCCATTGGGAAGGCTTTCCAGACTTGTGAAATATGCCTTTAATTCTTTAAATTCTTCTTTGCTGAGATAAGCTTTGAGGTTAATATCTTGCCCCTCCTCATAGAGTTTGAATAGGTGAGATTGAATGGTACTTGGGCTTAATTGACGTTCTTGAGCGATTTCTTCTATGTTTTTACCTTGCTTATACATCTCAAAAGTAAGGACTTGCGTGCCTCCTTTGACTGTTTCTCCATCTTGTACTTTATCTGTAATAAACTTACGGATTTCTTTCAAAAACACATTTCCATACGCTTCTAACTTTGCCTGTGCTACCCCCGAGATAGCCAAGAAAGCTTGCTCAGTCGTAGGACGTTCCTTTGCCATTTCATCCAATGTTTTATCATTAAAAATGACATAGGGAGCTACGCCTTTTTCATCGGAAAGTCTTTTACGCAAGCCACGCAAGGCCTCAAACAACTCTTCGGCAAGGAGTTGAGTTTTGGATTTGAGTATAGGAGAACGCATCCCTTCGGGCAGACTTGCTTGTGGTTCGGAGAGCTGTAGTTTATAATTTTGAAATAAAATGGCTTCTGCCAAAGGCCCTTTTTTGAGGGTATAATTCTCATCATAGGCTATATCAAATACACCTAAGTTAAGCATTTGCTGCACATAATCTCGCCAATCTTCAAAGCCAATGTCTTTGCCTGCTCCATAGGTTTTGATTTGATTATAGCCCTTATTCATAATTTCTTGGTTGGCAGAGCCACGCAATACATTGATAAGCATATTGATACCTACTTGTTCTTTGAGTCTGAGCAAGGAAGAAAGTGCTTTTTGAGCTAAGATAGTACCGTCTTTAGTAGTTCTCGGATTTTTACAGACATCGCAGTTGCCACAGCTTTGTGTATAATTTTCATTAAAATAATTGAGCAAAACCCTTCTACGGCAGATACCTGCCTCGGCAAACTGTTGCATGCGTTCTAGCTTGGCAAGGCGTAGATTTTTCATTTTAATATCTTCCGTATCTTCTATGATGTTACGCCAAATCATCACATCTTGAAAAGAATAAAACAACACAGCTCGGCTATTTAATCCATCACGCCCTGCTCGCCCTATTTCTTGGTAATAACTTTCTACATTTTTAGGTAAATTATAATGAATCACAAAGCGTACATTGGGCTTATCTATGCCCATACCGAAGGCTACAGTGGCACAAATCACCCGTAAATCATCTCTCAAAAATTGCTCTTGTACCCTTGACCTGACTTGTGTATCTAAGCCTGCATGGTAAGCTGCGGCTTTGATGCCTGCTTTTTGGAGTTTTTCGGTCAGAGATTCAGTGTTTTTACGACTAATACAATAGATGATTCCTGCTTGTGTGGGGAG
>JBBRUH010000363.1:0-6040 GCA_038248005.1 Cytophagales bacterium
TCTGTTTCATAGATTTTTCGTAAATTTTGTATAATTTTGAAAACAAAGTTTAGAGGTTTTGTAACTTACATGAGCATTATAAGCAATCTTTAAAGCCCAACAGTTTGATTATAAGACTGTTATTTATTATTATTGCTTTTATTATTCAAAACATAAAAAATTATGGCGACCAATACTTTTCGTAAAAAAGAAAATCCAAAAAGGTTTCGTTGGTTGGGTAGTTTTTCTAAACCAATTACCGAAAAATCAGCCGCAGAAACTACACTGCCTACTAAGTATATTCCATACTTGCTATTTTTAGCTATGTTGGGTCTTCTTTATATTACTAACTCACACTATGCCGAAAAAATGGTGCGTGAAACCTCTAAGCTAGAAGCAGAGGTAGAGAATCTTCGCTCAGATTACACGACTTTGCGTGCTGAGTTTGATACTTTTATAGGAAAACAAAGCGAAATCGCAGAAAAAGCAAAGGCTCTTGGTTTAGAAGAAGGTAAAGGAAAGGTACAAAAAATAATAATTCCAAAAGGTGCGTATTAAACAATCCATATTAGCAAGAGTAAAACTCGTCTTTATTATCATATCTGTCTTAGCAGGACTGATTGTGATACAGATTATCAATGTACAGTGGGTACAAGGGCAACATTGGCGACAAGTAGCCCAAGACATTGGGCTGATGTATCGTGTCAAAGAAGCTCCAAGAGGGAATATCTACAGTGCAGGAGGTGAGTTATTGGCTACTTCTATTCCCCTTTATAAACTCTCTATGGATCCTACCATTATGAGCGAAACTGTCTATGTACAAGGGATAGATTCTCTTTCAAGATTACTGTCTAATTTTTTTCAAGATAAAAGTCCTCGTGAATACCTCCTCAAAATAACAGATGCACGCCGTCAAAATAAACGTTATCTTATACTAAACCCCACATTTATCACTTTTTCTAATAAAAAGGAAATGTCAGAGTGGCCCATCTTTCGTGAAGGACAACTAGCAGGTGGAGTTCTTTTTGAAAAAATAGAAGAAAGAAATTATCCCTTTGGTGAATTGGCAAGACGCACAGTGGGTTTTGTAAATGAAAATGGCAAAGGAGCAGGATTAGAAATTAGTTTTGACAAACAACTCGCAGGAAGAGATGGAAGAGCCATTTACCAAAAAATAGCAGGCGGTGAGTGGAAGCCTGTCAATGAAGGCACACAGATTCGTCCTCAAAATGGATTTGATATTCAGACAACCATTGATATAAATATCCAAGACCTTGCACATCAAAAACTTAAAGAGGCACTTATCAAAAACAAAGCAAAGCATGGATGTGTAGTGGTCATGGAAGTAAGCACTGGTGAAATCACTGCCATGGTCAATCTAGGAAGAGTTAAACCAGATCAATATGAAGAAAATTACAATTATGCCATAGGAGATCAAGGTAGTGATGACCCTGGCTCTACCTTTAAAACTGCCTCTATGATGGCTTTACTCGAAGATACTACACTCACATTAAGAGATACCATAGAGACAGGCGGTGGGAGTTACCGATACTTTGACCGTGTGATGCGTGATACACACTATGGAGGATGGGGAAGAATTACCCTTCAGCAATCCCTAGAACTATCTTCCAACATTGGTGTTTCAAGGCTCGTAAGTCGTCATTTTGGACGTAAATCTGAAAAATATGTAGAATATCTGCAAAAATTTGGCTTGACTACTCCTTTAGAAAAGTACATCAGGCTAGATGGTACAGCAGTGCCTTATATCAAAAATCCAAGAGATAATACCTGGAGTGGTGTTACGTTGCCTTGGATGTCAGTCGGTTATGAGATGAGAGTGTCTCCACTTCAGATTCTAGTGTTTTATAATGCCATCGCTAATAATGGCTACCTAGTCAACCCTCTTCTGGTCAAAAAAATCAAAAAGACTGGAGAGGATATCCAAGAGTTTAAAGCAGAAGTATCTGCCAATCCGATTTGCTCTGCTTCTACCCTTGACAAAATCAAGATTATGTTAGAAGGTGTAGTATTGAGAGGAACTGCTAAAAATATCCAGACCAAAGACTTTACCATTGCAGGTAAAACGGGCACTTCTCAAAAGCTTAACCGAAAAGGGCAATATATCAAGAAGTATAAAACCTCTTTTGTGGGTTATTTTCCTGCCAATAATCCTAAATATAGTTGCATAGTGGTGATAGACGAGCCTCAAGGTGCTGACCAATATGGAGGCGATGTCTCTGCTCCTGTCTTCAAAGCCATAGCTGAGGCATTGTATGCACGTGATATAGATGTGCAAAGCCAAAAAATTATAAAGAGAGAAACGACCCTCTTTCAAACTAATTTACCTACCAACGAAGTAAGTAAATATGAAGATGTCCAGACTATTTTGCAAGAACTTAAAATATCTTCTGTCAAACCAGAGGATGGCTCAGATTGGGTAAGCCCTAGCCCTCAGCGTATGGCTGTTACTTGGAAAGCCCACAAAATAGAACCTAATAAAATTCCTAATGTAAAAGGACTCAGCCTAAGAGATGCCATTTACATCCTCGAGAATAGAGGACTAAAAGTGTTTTATAGTGGCTATGGACGTGTCAAAACCCAAAGCTTGATGCCTGGCTCGGCACTTACCGTAGGAAGTAAAATAGTCATTCAGCTAGAATAGAAGAAGTATCAGAGGATTGTATTATAAGTGATGAGTTATAAATGATGAATGATTAGCAATTCTCATTTTATAAAAATAATTTGGCTATAAAGATTTTCATCAAATTTCCCTCATATAAAAAACCCTTCTGTACAAAATCTGGTGATAAGTGTTTTGAAGTAAAAAATCAATAAATATCGAATGCCCTGATTTGGTGTAAAGGTAGTTTTTGATTTAGAAAAATAGTCAAAATATCTTTATCACTTAAAATTAAGAGTTATTACTCAATATAAAATAAACAAATAATGATATTTAATTTATTTTATTTGTTATTAAAAACAAAAAGTAATCTAAAATATAGATAATAATCTAAATGATGGTATTTATTCTAGTTAGAATTGCATTTTTGTTATTTTTACGAAAAATAATCGAAAAAACATTGTAGAACTGAACCTTGCCTACTTTCTTTGTGTTGGATTTCTGTAAATCACAAAATATTGATGAATAAAATCACAAAATTATATTACCTCAAAGACCAAAAAACGGCTGCTGCAAAGCGTTGTGCTTGCTGGTTTTGGTGTTGTCCTTGCTGATAAGCAGGGAAGATACGGTATGTAATTTCTTTTGTATTCATGCAGATTGATAGATTATCATCAGAATATAAAAATATACATCAAAAGCCTTCCCAAATACGGAAAGGCTTTTTTTGTGCCTTATTCCCAACACTCTCTACCCCAAAGGGAGATTAAATAAACGCTCTCCCTTTGGGGGTGGGAGATTTTAAAAACCCAATAAAAAGGTATGCAAAGTTTTCAAACCGAATTAGAAAATCAGATTGTAGAAAAAGATATTCTTGAATTAGAAAGGAAAATTCGTCTTTTCAAAGAAGGAAAAATAGACGAAGAAAAATTTCGTAGTCTTCGCCTCGCAAGAGGTGTTTATGGACAAAGGCAGCCTGGTGTGCAGATGATTCGCATCAAGATTCCTTATGGCAAACTGAATACCAAGCAATTGAGTAGGATTGCAGACATCTCTGATGAATATGCAAGCAGTACACTTCACGCCACTACTCGCCAAGACATTCAGATTCATTATGTTAGCCTTGACCGTACTCCAGAGCTTTGGGCAAAACTAGAGCAAGATAGCATTACCTTGCGTGAAGCTTGTGGCAATACTGTTCGGAATATTACAGCGTCTGACCTCGCAGGTATAGACCCTAACGAGCCTTTTGATGTATCTCCCTTTGCCCAAGTGATGTTTGAATATTTTTTGCGTAACCCGGTTTGCCAAGAAATGGGGCGAAAGTTTAAAATCTCTTTCTCTTCAAGCACAGACGATTCTGCCTTTGCTTTTATGCACGATTTGGGTTTTATCCCTCTTATACAGACTGAAAATGGACAAGAAAAAAGAGGATTTAAAGTACTCATTGGAGGAGGACTAGGGGCACAGCCTCACCTTGCAGAGGTAGCCCATGAGTTTTTGGCAGAAGAACTCATTATTCCTTTTACAGAAGCTGCTTTGCGTGTGTTTGACAGGTTTGGAGAGCGTACTCGTCGCCACAAAGCCCGCATGAAATTTCTCTTAAAAGACATTGGCTTAGAGGCTTTGCTTAAGCTTATTGAAGAGGAATGGCAAGCACTTCCATACAAAACATACGCTATCAAGACAGAAGATATGCAGCAACCTGAGCCACTTTCTTCAGATACTGAGTATCCATTCTCAGAGATTATCAATCCTGAAAAATATGCCAAATGGCTTAAAACCAATGCTTTCAGGCAAAAGCAAAAAGATTTTTATGGAGTCTATCTCAAAGTACATCTAGGTAACATTAGCTCTGACATTGCTCGTGCATTGGCAAAAGTAGTCAAACTACACGGTGCTGATGAGCTACGTCTGACTGTAAACCAAGGCTATTTGCTCAAATTTGTTCGTCCAGAAGCTTTACCTTCTCTATTTACAGCCTTAGATGTACTTGGACTTGCCGAACCAGGCTTTGATAGTACGGCTGATATTACGGCTTGCCCTGGCACAGATACTTGTAATTTGGGTATCTCAAGCAGTACAGGGATTTCTAAAGCACTTGAGCAAGTGATTTCTAAGGAGTATCCCGAGCTTATCCACAACCACGATATTAAAATCAAAATCAGCGGATGCCCCAATGCCTGTGGTCAGCATACTATTGCAGCTTTGGGATTTCACGGGAGTTCTATCAAAAAAGGAACACTCGTTTTACCCGCCTTGCAAGTGCTTCTAGGTGGAATGGTCAATAAAAATGGCAATGGTACGATTGCTGAGAAAGTCATCAAAGTACCTAGCAAAAGAGGGCCAGATGTTCTAAGATATGTTCTCAGTGATTATGAAGAAAATGCCCTTGAAGGAGAGTATTATGGAGAATATTTTCAGCGACAAGGCAAAATGTATTTTTATAAATTACTTAAGCCCTTGGCAGATTTAGAAACTTTAGAAAAGGATGATTTCTTGGATTGGGGGCAAGAAGGACGATTTGAGATTCAGAAGGCAGTAGGAGAATGTGCAGGAGTCATCATTGATTTGGTGAGTACTTTGATTTTTGAGACTGAAGAAAAACTCGAATGGGCAGAAGAGTCTTTTGCACAAAAAGGCTATGCAGATGCTATTTATCACACTTATAATGTCTTTATCAATAGTGCCAAAGCATTGCTTCTGACCGAAAATATCCAAACCAATGCACAGATTACAGTCGTCAAAAAGTTTGATGAATTATTCACTGATAAGATTTCATTAGGAGAATTTGAGAATTTTGAAGAAATGGTTCTGCAAATCAATCAAAATGAACCCTCAGAAGCTTTCGCTCAAAACTACTTAGCACAAGCCAAGCAATTTTTAGAGACGATTAAATCATTTCGTGAAGGAGAAGTGAGGATTTAGGAATGAGGAGTGAGGGAGATTTATGAAATGACCAATAAATTTAAATAAAAAATGAATAGTCCTATACATCCATTAAACCTAAAAAAGCCACAGCTTACACTGGTAGGTGCTGGCCCAGGAGATGCCGAACTGATTACGCTCAAGGGTATGAAGGCTCTCCAAAAAGCTGCCATAGTACTGTATGATGCACTTGCTAACCCTGAATTATTAGACTTTGCTCCTAAGACTGCCCTAAAAATCAGTGTAGGAAAGCGAGCAGGAAAGCACTCACATACACAAACTGAGATTAATCAGTTGATTGTGAAATATGCCTTTCAGTATGGCTCAGTAGTTCGTCTCAAAGGGGGAGATCCATTTATATTTGGTAGAGCACAAGAAGAGATAGAGTATGCAGAGACTTTTGGAATAGAAGTTATGGTTATTCCAGGCATTAGCAGTGCAGTGGGTTTGCCCGTTTTGCAAAAAATTCCTTTGACACAGAGGGGCGTGAGTGAGAGTTTTTGGGTGATTACA
>JBBRUH010000364.1:0-6038 GCA_038248005.1 Cytophagales bacterium
CAGGAAATAGTAATAATAGACCTACTAATACCACAGGAAATAGTAATAATAGACCTACTAATACCACAGGAAATAGTAATAATAGACCTACTAATACCACAGGAAATAGTAATAATAGCTCCACAAAACCAAAAACGAATAATACAAACAGTGGGTCTAGTACTGGCAATAGACCAAACAATAGTGGCAACTCATCTCAAAATAATAACGCAAATAATCGAGGACGAACCCGAAATAAAGTCAAGTCTAAAGATAGTGGCAATCAAAGTAATGAAATCTCTAATGCAGAGATACAAAGTCAAATAAAGGCAACTCTTGCCAAAATGAGTACCCGTACTAGAATGGGTAAAAAATCAACTCGTAGTCAACGTAAGGATAGAAACCAAGCCTCAGATGTAGAGGAGGAAGAGACTAACTTATTGCAAGTAACTGAGTTTATCTCAGCAAGTGATTTGTCAAGTCTGATGGATGTATCAGTTAATGAGGTCATCTCTACTTGTATGAATATTGGTATGTTTGTCTCTATCAACCAACGTTTAGATGCAGAGGCGATTACTATCATAGCAGATGAATTCAACTTTGACGTAGAGTTTATTAGTGCTGTAAAAGAAGACAGCCACGACTTTGAAGAGGTAGAAGAAGCCCCAGAAGATTTGAAAGCTCGTGCTCCCATCGTTACGATTATGGGTCACGTAGATCACGGTAAGACTTCACTACTAGATTATATCCGAAAAGCAAACGTAACCTCACAAGAATCAGGAGGTATCACACAGCACATCGGAGCCTATGATGTAATGACTAGTAAAGGTCAAAGAATAGTATTCTTAGATACCCCAGGTCACGAAGCATTTACAGCAATGAGAGCAAGAGGTGCAAGAGTAACGGATATAGTGATTTTGGTAGTAGCAGCTGATGATGATGTGATGCCTCAAACCAAAGAAGCACTCAATCATGCACAAGTAGCAGGTGTGCCAATAGTGATTGCTATTAATAAGGTAGATAAAGACACTGCTAACCCTGAAAAAATCAAAGAAGGACTATCCAAGGAAAATGTATTGGTAGAAAGCTGGGGAGGTAAATACCAAGACCAAGAAATCTCAGCAAAAACAGGGATCGGAGTAGAAGACCTTCTCGAAAAAGTATTACTAGAAGCAGAATTGCTTGAGCTTACTGCAAATCCTGATAAAAAGGCTACTGGTACAGTGATAGAAGCAAGTCTGGATAAAGGAAGGGGCTATGTAGCTACCGTTCTAGTACAATCTGGAACACTTCAAGTAGGAGATGTTATCCTAGCAGGTTCTCATTATGGACGTGTCAAAGCGATGAATGACCACCTAGGGCGTAAAGTATCCAAAGCTTATCCTGCTACACCTGTCCAAGTGCTTGGTCTAGTAGGCGCACCACAGTCTGGAGATGTATTTAAGGCAATGAATAGTGAGCGTGAAGCTAGAGAAATCGCTTCTAAGCGTGAGCAAATCCTAAGAGAGCAAAATATACGTGCCACTCGTGGATTGACACTTGACGAAATTACTCGTCGCCGATTACTAGGAAATTTCCAAGAACTGAAAATTATTGTAAAAGGTGATGTGGATGGTTCAGTAGAAGCACTTGCAGATTCACTTCAAAAACTTTCTAGCAAAGAAATTGAAATAAAAATTATCCATAAAGCAGTAGGTCAAATCTCCGAAGCAGATGTAATGTTGGCAAGTGCCTCAGAAGCCATCATTGTAGGTTTTCAAGTACGTCCTTCACCTAATGCACGAAAAGCAGCCGAACAAGAAAAAGTACAAATCAAATTGTACTCTATTATCTACAATGCCATTGAAGAAATCAGAGATGCAATGGAAGGAATGCTTGCACCTACAATAGTAGAAGAAATAGTAGGAAATGCTGAAGTACGCAACGTATTTAAAATATCTAAGATAGGTACGGTAGCAGGTTGTTATGTAACTGATGGATACATCAAACGCTCCAACCGTGTGAGACTTATCAGAGATGGTATTGTTACTTTTGAAGGGGAAATAGATGCATTAAAACGCTTCAAAGAAGATGTCAATGAGGTAAGAACTAGCTTTGAATGTGGTATGAGCATCAAAGGTTTCAACGATATCAAAGAAGGAGACATAATTGAAAACTATGAAATCAAAGAAGTAAAGAGAAAATTATAATTGATATTTCTTTTCTCAAACTGTCTCAAAAATAAAACCCGAGAAAATTATTAAGTAATTCTCTCGGGTTTTTTATGTTTTGGAACTTAAGTTAAAAAGTGAGGCAAATTAGAGATAACTAGATGGTCAAAATTAGTTTATACTTTAATCTTATTATAAAGAACTGATTATCAAAACTTTATTAAGACAACTCATCACTCATAATTCATCACTTTCTTATACTGTCAAAAAATTATCAACCAATGTATAAGGAAGCCCAAAAGTATCTGCTACTCCTTTATAGACTACTTCTCCCTTGATGATATTAAGTCCTAGACGTAAGCTCATATTGTGCTTACAAGCAGTTTCCCAGCCTAGATTAGCAAGTTGTAGGGCATAAGGAAGCGTTGCATTCGTCAGGGCAAGTGTAGAAGTATAAGGAACCGCCCCAGGCATATTCGCTACACAGTAATGCACTACCTCATCTATGATATAGGTAGGGTTTTCGTGAGTTGTAGGCTTGCAAGTCTCAATACAGCCTCCTTGATCTACGGCTACATCTACTACTACTGAGCCAGGTCGCATCAGTTTGAGCATATCTCTTGTAATCAAATGAGGAGCTTTAGCACCAGGAATAAGTACAGCACCCACTACTAAATCTGCAGTCTGGATAGCTTCCAAAATGGCATAATGATTAGACATTAAAGTTTCTACATTGGCAGGCATAATATCAGCAAGATAACGTAAACGAGGTAGGCTCAAATCCATAATAGTTACATTTGCACCTAATCCAGCAGCCATTTTAGCAGCCTGAGTACCTACTACACCACCACCTAAGATTAATACGTTGCCAGGCTTAACTCCTGGGACACCTCCTAATAAAATTCCACGACCTTTGAGTGGCTTCTCTAAGTATTTAGCACCTTGCTGTATTGCCATTCTTCCTGCTACCTCTGACATAGGCACTAAAAGAGGTAATGATCTGTCTGCGTTTTCTACAGTTTCATACGCCAAGCAAATCGCCTTACGCTCTATCATGGCATGAGTCAATTCTTCAGAAGATGCAAAGTGAAAATAAGTGAACAGGAGTTGATTCTCACGAATTAATGGATACTCAGATGCAATGGGTTCTTTGACCTTGATAATCATCTCCGCTTTTTCATAGACAGCTTCTGTGCTTGGCAAAATATTAGCACCTGCTTGCTGATATTCTTCATCCATAAAGCCACTACCTACACCAGCTTCTGTTTGTACAAAAACACTGTGTCCGTACTTCTTCATCTCGGCAACTCCTGCAGGAGTCAATGCTACACGATTTTCGTTATTTTTAATTTCTTTAGGAACACCAATAATCATTTGGATAAATTTATGTTGTGAAACAATATGTTTTGCCAAAGCAAATAAAATTTTGTATTTATTGATTCGCTCCTTAGTGAGGGCAAATTTCTAAACTGCAAATATATTACTTTAAGTGTGTTTTATTGTGATTTTAGACGATTAGACATAAAAAAATCCGATAAGAAAGAACTTATCGGATAAGGGTAAACTATTTTTGATACCATAGATTATTTTTCGAAGGGAGCAGTATTACTTGTGTCTTTAAATAAATGCTGAGAAAAATCTTCATAGATATTTGCTTTCAGGCGGATTGCTCTTGAAGGATTCTCTAAATCATTGGTTATCAATACAAAATCTTCATCAAGTTCTTGAACACGCTTTGCTTCTAGAGCAATCTCAAGGATGCCTGTCTGATTAGGCCCAATCACCGAGCTAGATACTCCAAAAGCTATACAATCACACTGCTTATCAAAGCCAGTGATGATGAGATTTTCTTGTCCAGCATTGTAGATATTAAATCGATGACGAATGACTTGACCCGTCTGTACTCTACCAAAATCAAATTCTTCTTTGTCTATTCTGATTGAAGCAGGTGTTTTTTGCTTAAATAATGGACTTGAATTGACAGTTTCAGCATATTTTTGTCCTTGATTTTCCTTGACAGAGGTTTGTGCAGGTTCAGCAAATCCTTTGACATATAGCACCGTTACATTGCGTTGGGCATTGCTTTGCACAGTTACACTTTTGCTAAATCCACCTGGGCGGTCTTTGCTATTGTAAGAAGCCTTGATATTTCCTTTTTCACCTGGCTTGATAAGACCTCTAGTCCAGAAAGGAGTAGTACAGCCACAAGATGCCTTTACAGTAGCGATTTCTATAGGCTGATCACCTGTATTGGTAAAGATAAACTCATAAGTAGCGATTTCTCCCTCTTTGATAGTTCCAAAATCGTGGGTTTCTTTTTCAAAACTCATAATGCCCTGTGCAGATAAGTAGGAGAGGCTAAGGCTAAAAAATACGAAGAATAGAGTAGTTGATTTTATATTCATAATATAAATGCAGAAAATTTGATGTTTAGTAATTATTAAAATTAACGATTTTTTATAAAACGCATTGTAATCTAGTGAGTATTAACAAAATATTGGGTGCATAGCATAACTGTTAACTCTCTTAAGTTAAGTTTTTTCTTGGTTAAGAACGCTTTCATTGAGCTATCAAAAAGAAAATAGTATAAACCACAAAACAAATAGTAAAAAATTTATATTATTGTCATAAAGTAAGGCAGGCCTTTGCTTTTGTAAACAAACACTACTTAATTATGAATAGAGCAATTATTATCGGAACGGGTTTTTCAGGCATTGGAATGGGTATTAAACTCAAAGAAGCTGGAATTCACGATTTTATTATTTTAGAAAAGGCAGGAGAGATAGGAGGGACTTGGAGAGAAAATACCTATCCTGGGGCAGAGTGTGATATTCCTTCGGCTTTGTATAGTTTTTCTTTTGAGCCTTATACACGCTGGGAAAACAAGTGGTCGCATCAGCCTCAGATTTTAGATTATCTGAAGCATTGTACCAAAAAGTATGGCTTATACCCCTACATTCATTTTCATAAAGAAATGATTGGGGCAGAGTTTCAAGAAAAAGAAGGCTTTTGGCGAGTTAAAACTAAAGATGGAGCTATTTATGAAGCCCAATCGCTTATTACAGCCATTGGTCAATTGCATTATCCTCGCAGAGCCAACATTAAAGGGCAAGAAATTTTTGAAGGAGAAAGCTGGCACTCTGCGGAGTGGAACCATGAGGTAAAACTAGAAGGTAAAAATGTAGGAGTCATTGGCAATGCGGCAAGTGCTGTCCAGTTTATTCCTCAAATTGCTCCTTTGGCTAAAAAACTCTCAGTCTTTCAGCGAAGTGCCAATTGGATGATTCCGAAGCAAGATAGGCCTTATTATGAATGGGAAAAAAATCTTGCCAAGCAGTTTCCTGTCTTGCTTAAAATATATCGCCAACGAATATGGCTCACAGGCGGATTGATGTTTTTCTTGATGAAAAAAGACAAATTCCCCAAAAAACTAGGAGAAGCCTACTCGAAGATGTTTATTAATCAAACCATAGAAGACCCTGAGTTACGTCAAAAGTTAATCCCAGATTATCCGATTGGTGCAAAACGTGTGTTGTTTTCGGATGATTACTACCCTGCACTCAATCGTAAAAATGTAGAACTTATCACAGATAATATTAGTGAAATTAAATCTAATAGCGTCATCACTAAAGAAGGTAAGGAAATACCATTGGATGTAATTATCTATTCTACTGGGTTTCAGACCAATCCTTTTTTGATGGGCTTAGATATCAAGGGCTTGGGTGGGAAGTCTATCCAAAAAGCTTGGGAAAAAGGAGCAGAAGCTTATCTAGGAATCACTACACTTGATTTTCCTAACTTATTTATGATGTATGGGCCTAACACTAATCTTGGTCATAATTCTATTATTATTATGAGTGAGTGTCAAGCAGATTATATTTCTCAATGTGTTCAAACTCTCAAAAAGCA
>JBBRUH010000365.1:0-6014 GCA_038248005.1 Cytophagales bacterium
ATCTCAAAATACGTCCTGCTAGTGTCATGATATATGATTTTAAATTAATAATTAAAAATACTAATTTTTTTCGTTATCACAATAAAAATAAAGATTATTTTCCCAGGGCTATTACTTGTCCTTCAGCTTGTTCATGGCTCATCTTTACTTTTATTCTGATCTTTAATTTCCTTTTGGTATAAAGGCTCTAACTTTTTAGAGATCACATCTTGTTTCTTTTCTAAGACTTGAGTATCTTTTACTGTTGCACTTACTCTCTCATCCATCTTAGCAGTAAAAATAGTATATGTAGTAGATAGTAAAGTTCCCACTATAACTATGGAGGCTACTATAGTACGAGCATACTTAAGTGTCATCTTATATTCCATCAAAAGAGTATTTGTACTGTCTATAAACTTGTCAAGCTTTTGCTCAAGAACAGGAATAGTTTGAGTTTTAGTAGGACAAGTGTTACATTTTAATACATCACTTTCCCATATTGTCTGAAAATCTTCTCTCAAATCTTTAATATCTGTTTCAAAACGTTCATGATTTTTTAGCATTACACCTAAAGTTTTTTCAACATATTCATGTCTAACTAGATTAGACCTCTCAAAAGAGGCTAAACTCTCAGTCATTATCTTAACCAATAAAGCATCCTCCATAACTTTTTAAATTAGAACGTTAATTATATACTAATATTAAATTGGTATTCTTGTAGTTATTATATTAGTGGATAGCCATGTATTTATTTTCCTAATGTACTCTTCATACTATCTCCTGGCTCTGGATAGACTCTAGCTATACGCATGATATACAAAATTAAGAATTAATTTTTAATTACCTATTGGATTGTTTCTGAATTGTCACATCAAATTCTTTAGCAAAATCAGAGCTAAATATAGACATATACGTTATCATAGATTTTGTGACAGGAAACATTTTGGCACCATATTTTATGGGCTGCGCTTTTTTCATTACTTCTTCTGGTGTGAGATCTGGATTAGATAAATCTAATCCCGTAGTCTCCATAAAGAAATGAGTAGTAAATTTTTCAATATCATTGAATATGCCAATAGCCGGAAAAGCTCCACCGCTTAGTATCCGTTGAAACTCTACAGGGTTATAGAAGAATGAGAGCTCTGTTATGAATTTATTTATGACTCTTTGAGAGAAACGATAAAAGTTTTTATCTGCTTTATCTGCATCATCAGGAGGTTGCACAAGACCAAGAGACATCATTCCTCCTACTAGAGATAAGCCTATAGCTACCTCTTTCATTTGATTACGAAGGTTTGTGCGCATAAGGTCAATGAAAGCATCTCTATCCATTGTAAATGGTTTCCCTGTACGCTTCTCATATTTCTCTCCAAACTCTTCATACATCTTATTAAGAAGGGCTATACCCTTTTCATTCATACTAAGGATATTTACTACGTTAAGACTCTTATCTCTAAGAGATGTACCTATAACATATCCCCACAGTCTTATCCTTCCAATATCATACTTTTCTCCTGTAGTAAGTCCTTCTTCATCCACAGTAACAGAGAAGTCATCAGATACTCTTCTGAACTCTGAGAAACGTGTGTCTACCAGTTTAGGAATCCAATTCTTAAATACCATCATGGACTTAGTCCACACTGACATTCCCATCCTATTTAAGTCAAAATTAGAGAGAGCTCCTGTAGCGTTTCTTGATATACGTCTGGTAAGGTTTGTAAGTCGTTGTAGTTCCTCAATATTACTAAGGTCTAATCCTGGAATCACTAACTTACCATCTACTAATTTTTTAGTTACCTCAATAGAACGTGTGCTCTTAAGCTCTTCAATTTCTATTTTCATTTGCTTGGCAGCCTCTTTATATCTCTCCGAAGTAGTATTTCTGTCTACATGTTTACTTTTCACATACTCCCTAATACTAACTATCTTCCCATCTTCCACCATCATATTCTGTAATAGAGTGAGGAATACAGATTTCTCTAAATGCTGCTCAGGTTCTCTCATAAACACCATTAGAGCATCAGCAAAGTTTATTCTTGTAAGAGTGGTCATGCCTGAAGCCTTGAGCTTCTCATAAGTAGGGTCATCTTTTAATGGCATAAATAAGTCTACCATCTGAATAAACATCTCTCTGTTATCATCATTTTTAAACTTGTTGCCTATAAGAATTAATTCATTAGCAAGAAATTCCCTTGCTTTAAAATATCCCCCAGCCTGTGTAGCCACTTGTATATTACCACCGAAGATATTCACAGATCCTGATATGAATTCAAGTCCTAATGTCTTTAGTTGAAAAGCGCTATTAGCTGCGTCCATAGTTTTAACTAAAGATGTTGCACTTGGGTTATCATTAGGTGTAAAAAATGTAGTACCCGTGAGGTTATTAAAGGATTTTTTCATAAAGTTCATTACCTTCCCTATTCCTAATGGAGTATCACTATCTGATAGAGGGTACTTCTGTTCATATAGAAGGGCTCTTAAGAAGTCATCAAACATCTTAGTGTTCTCTTCATTGCCTGTAACTGCCTGAGGTACTCCATCTTCAAAGATTACATCTCCTGTTCTGTTAGTGTTTAAGTGCTTTTTAAAGGTTTCAACAGTTTTTACTAAGCTAAGTTGCCCCTCTACTTCTGACAAGTATTTGTACTTCTCCATATGATTTACATACAGAATGAGGTTCTTGAATAGGTCTTCACTTACATCACTATAGTCATTAGTGCCTGCCTCAGTTTTGGTAAAGTCTTGTGTAAAGTATTTAGGTATGCTATTTTCCAATTCCCCTGTATGCTCATTGTATGAACCATAACCAACATCATCTCCCTTTAGAGAGAGAGAGTCTGCCCAATTACTTATTGCGGACAAACTAAAATCCCACGCCATACTCTCCGCCATACTCTTTCTTATATAGGGAAGAAATGTTGACGCCACTTTATTCTTTATGTATCCACACTCCTTGGCCTTATCATTCATCTTAGAAACAAAATTGTACAAACTAAAGAGCTCAGTATCTTTTTTAAGGTCTGTGTACTCTGCAGTTTCCCACTTTGCAAGAGGGTGTCTTTTTATGATGTAGTTATTCCAGCCACTAAAATCCTTTCTTGTAATATCCCACTTTTGTTTCTCCTCTTGAATTAATTTATCTCTTAGTTCTTCATCCTCATCGTATATTCTATTGTATCTTGATATTCTCTCTTTTAGTACTTTGTCTGCTTCCTCTTTATAGGCATCAACATCAATATTATCAAGGAGCCACTTCTTATCCCGGGCACCTTCAGCAGCATTAGCATCTACATCTGTAAAAAACTTTTTATCAAATCTGTAGATGAGCTTGTTTACCCAATGATTATTGTCCTTCTGATATATCTGTTTGATGATGTCTCTTAGATTGCCACCACGTGCTGAAAGTTTTTTCCTAATTTCTAATAGCTCATTAACTTCTCCTAAGGCAGTTTGAGAAGCTCTACTCTGAGCATTAGTTACCAGTTTAAATAATATCTGCAGAGAAGCAGGAGCTAGCTCTGACACACCTCTGAATAAAGAAGACAGCCCTTTTACAACAGCTTCAGGATTGAGAAGGCCTGTTACAAGATTTCTTATACCTATAAACTTATCTGCAAATTCTTTAGAGACTTTTATTACATCTTCTTGAGATTCTCTGATGAGTCTTACTTCCTCCTGTATATTAGATAGGGTCTCTTTTCTTTCCTTTACTTCTTCCTTCTGTTCATCTGTATTAGCCTCAGCTTCCATTTCTTTAGTGTATACTAAGGCACCGATGAGAATATCCATCTTACTGAATACCTCTGACATTGCTCTATAGTCTTTTAATTCCACTGCAAAATCAGAGAGCTGTTTGTTTGAGAATTCCTTAGAGTTAGCAGCCTTGTCTTTATAGAACATTTTATAATCGTCAAGTATTTGCTGTCCTTCTTTTCTAATTACTTTGATTACATCCACCAGAGGTTCTATATTTTCTGAACTTTGTGCGGCTCTAATAGCTTTCCTGATTATATTAAGACGTTCTCTTTTAGCATCCTGTTTTTCCTCATTAGTAGTCATTTTTTTAGCAGTCTGTTTAAGTGCTGCATTTAACTCCCTAATAAGTTCATCAAGTTTGTCTATTCCAGTAGATTCAGTCTCTTCTGAGACTGGTACAAGTCTTAAGTCTTCAATGTCAGCCACATTAACAGATCCTATTAATATACCTTCTAATTTCATTGGGGACACTTTCAGCTTAGGACTCTCCTTCTTGATATCTAAAATGATAGGAATAGCTCTATTCATACCAATAGACTTAATTCCATAACTACTCTTAAGCATTTCTTTGTACCTACCAAGTTGTATGTTATAAGCACCTTGTTTGTACCAAGCCACATCGGTGGAGTTGACACCTACACTCATAAACTTCCAATCGAAGATATTAGCTTTACCATTCTCCTCTATAATAAGGAGGTCAAGAGTGCCAGCTTCTTTTACTTTAGCATCATATAGTATTACTTCAGAGAATACAAGTGGAGTTTTACCATCCTTTGAAAAGCTGTCGATAAGGTTGACGTAATACCTTTCCAGTTTAGTGTAGACAGAATTATCCAACTCTGTAAGTATATTAGGACGTACAGGGGCGACAGACCTTTTAGTACCATCACTATTGAAATACCTCTTATGTATCTCCTCAAAGAAGCCATGGTACTTTACACCAAGCTGACGCTTCATTTCATTAAAAGCTTTCTCCTCTTCAGTAAATACCTTATCCCTAAATCTTTGTTTATACCAAGCTTTCACCCTATCTGTAACACGTCTCTTAAGCCTCTCCCCAGTAGCTCTTATCTGATACCAGTTAGAAGCCTCTTCAGAATCAAGGAAGAGTGGGTCTACTTTTTCAGTGGAGACAACCTTCTCAAGAAGTTCATCGGTTGCTTTTATTAACTTTTGAAAATCTTCTTGTGGCTTTGATAACTGATAATACACTTCGTTAGAAGTAATTTCCCCTTCTACATTGCCTTCAGCTATACTCTTTGCAGCTTCCTGAAAAATATCAATATTGGCTTTCTTGTAGATGCCTCTAATAAAATCAAGGATAGAATTCCACCACTGTCTTACTAAGGATCTATTAATCTCATCCTGTAGCTCCGGAGACTCTGTAGTACCCTCTTCATTACCAATAAGAAGTTCAGCTATGAGTTTATCCATAGCCTCTTTCTTTATCTTTCTAATATCTGGCTTACCATCTGATAACTGATATTTTTTATTTCCTTCATATTCAGCTAATGTAGCCTTATATATAGCAAACCTATCTATCTTAGATATCATTTGTGTTATCATTTGTGGGTTAGTCTGTTCTAATATGGCTGTAGCAGCATGTACCACTTCTTCTGTAAGAGCTACACCTTCTTTTCCTTCTGCAACAGCAATAACCTTTCTCATTAAATCTGTTACAGCATTTACACCTTTTAGATTAGGATCATACTCACTAAGTTTTTTAATGCTTATACCCATTTTCTCTGCAAGCTGTCTTACTAAGGCAAGAGTTTGTGGAGAAGCCACAGAGGACTCTGCCCCCTCTTCCTGGTAGAAGGTGCCCTTAGCATTATCAATTAACTTGAAGATTTTAGTATTAGGTATAGCCTTATTACCATCCTCAAAGAATAATCTTTCCTTGACATTAAATCTGGCTTTAGCATCATCAGACCATTTAGTATTTAACTCTCTGAATTTCTGGAGGTTCTTAATAATAAGAAACTCATTAATCACACCAAGAGTTCTAAGCCTCGATTTAGTGGAAGCCTCAGAAGTAAAAAATTTATCTTTATCTATACAGCCCATAATTAAAAAGGTTTAGCGCAAGAGTTGTCTTTCTCCTGCCAATTATCAGTCTTCTTTTCTTCAGTTTTTGTAATAACCTCTTCTTTAGTAGAGTCTTTCTTAGTTGCTGTAAATATACTGATAACCTTATTATCATTTACATCTTCTACCTTTACAAATCCATTATCTATTACAGATTTATGATCTACATCGTAGAACTCGTTAGCTCTAAA